>NZ_JBMQQZ010000102.1:0-25470 GCF_057362025.1 Bordetella sp.
CAACATCTCGACCACCCAGGTCTACACGCGGCTGGATTTCCAGCATCTCGCACAGGTCTACGACAAGGCGCACCCGCGCGCCGGCCGCAAGTCCTGACGTTCCGCCGGCCCGGCAAGGCGCCGGCGATGCCAGGCCTTGCCGCCCGCGTTCGGCGACACCTTCAAGGCCTCAAAGCATCAAGGCTTCAAGACTCAAGACTCAAGACTCAAGACTCAAGACTTCAGTGCGGCCATGAAGGCGGCCAGGTTCCATTCGAACATGCCCAAATAGGTCGATGCCTGCAGGCCGGGCTTGGCCAGCGCGTCCGAATACAGCGTCCCGCCCAGCTTGGCGCCGGTATCCTGGGCGATACGCTGGCCCAGGCGCGGGTTGCTGACATTCTCCAGAAACACGGCGGGCACCTTTTCGCGCTTGACCTGGTCGATGATGCGCGCCACGTCCGCAGCCGAAGGCTCGGCGTCCGTGGAAACGCCCATGGTGGAAATGAAAGTGACGCCATACGCCTGGCCGAAATACCCGAAGGCATCATGCGACGTCACCACGCGCTTGCGGTCGGGCGGCAAGGCCGCGAAAGCCTGCTTGACACGCTGGTCCAGCGCTTCGATTTTGGCGACGTAGGCATCCGTGCGCTGGCGATACGCGTCGGCATGGGCCGGATCCGCCTTGGCCAGCGCCGCGCCGATATTGCGCGCGTACAGGACGCCATTGGCCAGGCTCTGCCATGCATGGGGATCCAGGCTCGACGCATGGCCCGCGTGCGCCGCCGCGCCGTCGCCGGCATGGGCCGAAGCATGCTGCCCGGCATCCGAACCGACCACGCCGCCGATGTCATCGTCATCGAAATGGCGCGGCGTCACCCCATCGGAAGCAACCGCGATGGCGCCCTTGAAGTTCGCCGTCTTCACCAGGCGGTTCATCCAGGTTTCGAAGTTCAAGCCGTTCACCACCAGGAGCCGTGCCGCGCCGAGCGCCCGCGCGTCGCCCGGTGTCGGCTCGTATTCATGCGCATCGCCATCCGGACCCACCAGCGTATCGACCTTTACGTCGCCGCCGCCGATCTGCCTGACCATATCGCCCAGAATGGAAAAACTCGCGACGACGCGCAAGGGGGCGGCGGCCGGCGCGTCGGCCGCCCAGGCCAGCGGCGCGCAGACGGCCAGCGACAGCGCGCCCAGCCAGACGGCCAGCCTCGACGACCCACGGCGGGGTGATGTCCCGATTGCCATACCTGAACCTCCAGACAGCTCAATGCGCCGCGCCACGGGCGCGCCGCGACAGATCCAGCAAGCCGCCCTGCGGGCCGCATGCCACCGAAACCAGATAGATGACGCCCGCGCTCAGGATGATGGCCGGCGAGGCGGGCACGTTGCCGTGGTACGAAACCAGCAGGCCCGCCAGCGAAGCCAGCGCGCCGAACAGCGCCGCCAGCGGAATCTGCCCCGCGGCGCTCCGCGACCAGAACCGCGCGGACGCGGCGGGCAGCATCATGATGCCCACCACCATCAATGTTCCCAGGACCTGGAATCCCGACACCAGGTTGAATACGACCAGCATCAGGAAAGCCATGTGCACGCGCGATCCGCCACCGCCGGCGGCGCGCAGGAATCCCGGGTCCATGCATTCGGCCACCAGCAGCCGGTACAGGGCGCCGAGCGACAGCAGGGTAATAGTGGCGCAGGCCGTCACCAGCAGCAGTGCGTTGTCGTCCAGGCCCAGCACCGTGCCGAACAACACATGCAGCAAGTCCATGTTCGACCCGCGCAGGGATACCAGGAGCACGCCCAGGCCCAGAGAGATCAGGTAGAAAGCCGCGAAACTGGCGTCTTCGCGCAACGGCGTCAGGCGCGACACCAGCCCCGCCAGCAGCGCCACCGCCAGGCCGGTGATGATGCCGCCCAGCAGCATCGCGGTCAGCGACAGCCCCGATAACAGGAAGCCCGCCGCGACACCGGGCAGGATCGCGTGCGACATGGCGTCGCCCATCAGGCTCATGCGCCGCAGGACCAGGAAGACGCCCAGCGGCGCCGCGCCGAAGGACAAGGCGAACGCGCCGGCGAGCGCCCGGCGCATAAAACCGTAGTCCATAAAGGGCGACACCACCCACTCCATCATGCTCATGGCCGTCGCGTCCTCGTCCTATCGTTGCGCGATCCGGTATTCATGCAAGCTCCCGGTCGCGCAGCTGGCGGGCGGCGTGCAGATTGGCGTCGGTCAGGACGTCGGCGGTATCGCCCCAGGCCACGGCGTGGCCGGACAACAGCAGGGTGCGCGGGAAATGCGCGCGAACCAGATCCAGGTCGTGCAGCACGGCGATCACCGTACGCCCCTCGCCGTGGCACTGGCCCAGCAGGCGCATCAGGTCTTCGACCGTATGGGAATCCACGGCGGCGAACGGTTCGTCCAGCAACAACGCATCCGCGTCCTGCAACAGCAGGCGCGCAAACAGCGCGCGCTGCAATTGCCCGCCCGACAACGTGCCGACGATGCGGTCGCCCGCCCCTGCCAGCCCAACCGCTTCCAGGGCCTGACGCACGCGTTCGCGTTCCGAGGCGCCATAGCGCCGCCAGGCACCGACCCGCCGCCAGGCGCCCATCGCCACCAATTCATGCACGGTGATGGGAAATCCCCGATCCAGTTCGGCCGCCTGCGGCAGCCAGGCCAGGCCGCGGCGGCCCGCGCCGTCCAGGACGACCCGGCCCGCCATGGGCCGCAGCACGCCCATCACCCCTTTGATCAGCGTCGATTTGCCGGCGCCATTCGGGCCGACGATGGCAGTCATGGATCCTGGCAGGAACACCCCGCTGACATCGCTGACCGCGCGCCGGCCGCGCCAGCCGAACGAGGCCTGCTCCAATGAAATGCGCGCCGGCGCGCGCTGGCCGCCTACCACCATCCCATGGCCCATCCGGTCAAGCCCCACAGCGCCGCGCATACCAGTGCGGCGGCCCCCATGCGTTGCGCCGCCGACGCGAGCAGCCACGAGCCTTGCCCGGCGCCGTCCTGCCGCGCGCGCGCTTCGGCGGGGGCGACATCGCGATGCCCGGCAGCGGGTGGCGACACGGGCGCACCGGCCGGGTCGGACGAGTTGGCGTGGAAGGGATCGGAAGTCATGAAAGAATGAGATACAGCGCGGGGCACGGCGGGAAAGCATCGGCGCCGGGGACACCCCCGCCACCCCGCGCGCCCCCGCCACGCGCCGGGCACGCGGCATGGGCGGGACCGGAGCCGGCGACGTCCCTGGCTTCGCATTGTTATATCATAACAAAACTGGGGCCGACCTGACGCCCGCCGCGCGCGGGCCCGGTCGGGTATCCTCTACCCCATCCTACGTCCGCATGCCTGCCGGCCCCGCTCGCGTTATGCCCACCTCCCCCCGACCCGCCCGACCCGATGGCATCGGCGCCCAACTGGACGTCGCCGAAGCGCTGTGCGCGCAACGCGGCCGCCGGTTGACGCCGATACGCCGCAAGGTCCTGGAACTGCTGTTGCGGCACGGCCGCAGCCTGAAGGCCTATGACCTGCTGGAAGCCATGCGGGCCGTCCATCCCGGCGCGGCGCCGCCGACGGTGTACCGGGCACTGGACTTCCTGATGGATGAAGGGCTGGTCCATCGCCTGGACGCGGTCAATGCCTGGATCGCATGCCACGACGCCGGCGGCGCGCATCACGACCTGCTGGTGGTCTGCACCGGCTGCGGGGCCGTGGCGGAGGTCAGCGATCCGGCGATGAGCCGCCAGCTGGAAGAACGCGTCGCGCGCACCGGCTTCGCCCTGAACTCCCACGAAACGGAAATCCGCGCGCTGTGTCCGGCCTGCCAGCAAAAACGCGCGGCCGCGGCCGAGCCCGCGGGCCATGGCGGCCACGGGCCCGCCCATACGCACTAATACGTATGCCGGAATATTCCGAGCCGGGTATTGAAATCCCTGTATCTGCCCCCATTTGGCCGCAATCTCCCCTTTAAACCAGGGTAGGCCCGGGGTTTGCCCGGCGTCGCCGACTGTGCTGTAATCCTGCGTCCGGGCGGGAACGCGGCCCTAGAGATGGCGGCCCGACATATCCTTGCCCCCCGCGCTTCGCGCAACGCCCAGGCAACCTCGCCGGGGCATTTCGCCGAGGCCTCTATTCGGCAGTCATTATGAATACCTTGCGCAGTCTGGACGAAATGGTCCCCGTCACGATCCTCACCGGCTTCCTCGGTGCGGGCAAGACTACACTGCTCAAACGCGTCCTATCCGAATACCATGGCCGCCGCGTCGCGGTCATCGAAAACGAATTCGGCCCCGAGAGCATCGACAACGACCTGCTGGTGCAGGACAGCGATGAAGAAATCGTCGAACTCAGCAACGGCTGCGTCTGCTGCACCGTGCGCGGCGACCTGATGCGCACGCTGGGCGAACTGAAAGCCAAGCGCCAGAACGGCCAGCTGAACTTCGAACGCGTCATCCTGGAAACCACCGGCATGGCCAACCCCGGCCCGGTGTGCCAAACCTTTTTCATGGACGACGACATCGCCGAATACTATCGGCTGGATGCCGTCATCACGGTCGTCGACGCCAAGCACGGCATGGCCACCCTGGACGCCCAGGAAGAATCCCAGAAGCAGATCGGCTTCGCCGACCGCGTCCTGATTTCCAAGCGCGACCTCGTGAACGAGGCCGACTACGAAGCGCTGCGCGCCCGCATCGTACGCATCAATCCGCGCGCCCCCATCACGCCGGTGAACTTCGGCGAAGTCGACCTCAAGTCCATCATCGACATCAGCGGGTTCAACCTGAATTCGATCCTGGACATCGACCCCGACTTCCTCGCGGACGAGCATCCCGACGCCCAGCACGATCATGATCATGATCACGACCATGATCACGAAGGCGACTGCGGGCCGGAATGCGGCCACGGCCATCACCACCATCATCACGCGCATCACAGCGACGAGATCGGCGCCTTCGTGTTCCGGTCCAGCAAACCGTTCGATCCCGTCCGCCTGGAAGAATTCCTCGGCGGCGTGGTGCAGGTATACGGCCCGGACCTGCTGCGCTACAAAGGCATCCTCTACATGAAAGGGGTAAACCGGCGCATGCTCTTCCAGGGTGTGCACATGATGATGGGAGCCGAGCCGGGCAAACCCTGGACGGCCAGCGAAAAGCCGGCCACCAAAATGGTCTTCATCGGCCGCAAACTGCCCCAGGAAATATTTACCCGGGGACTGGAGCAGTGCCTGGTGGGGGCGTCCTGAAGCACGGGACGCCATCGCCAGGTCCGATTCATAGTGTGGAGTACTTTCATGGCTACCAAGGCAGCAACGAAAAAATCAAGCAAGTCGACAAACGAGACGCCGGTTGATCTGCCCAGCGAAGAAGAATTGCTGGCCATGCCCGAATCCGACTACATGAACGAACGCCAGCTGGCGTTCTTCAAGGACCGGTTGAAGCAGCTGGAGCAGGACATCCTGAACAACGCGGGCGAAACCACGGAACATCTGCGCGAAACGCAATTCGTTCCCGACCCCGCCGACCGCGCCACGATCGAAGAAGAACACGCGCTCGAGCTGCGCACGCGCGACCGCGAACGCAAGCTGCTGAAAAAGGTCCAGCAGTCCATCGCCCGCATCGACAGCGGCGAATACGGCTGGTGCGAGGAAACGGGCGAGCCCATCGGCATCCCCCGCCTGCTGGCCCGTCCCACGGCCACCCTGTCGCTGGAAGCGCAGGAACGCCGCGAGATGCGCCAAAAGCTCTACGGCGACTGATACGCCCGCCGGGCGTGCAAGTCCGCAAGCAGGGCCGGACCGGCACAGGTCCGGCCCTTTTTCTTTGCGCCGCGCGGGGGCACATCGATATCCGCGGGTGCCGAATCGCCATGCGCGCGGCCCGGCACCGCCCGGGAGCAGGAGCGGTAGCCCGCCCGATCTTGATCTCCGCGCCGGCGCCCCCATATGCCATGGTTACAGGCTCCCCGCTTACAGGAATGGGAGCTGCCCGCGTCGGCGCGAAGGAAAAGCATCATGGATCAATATCACGGCACTACCATCGTCAGCGTGCGGCGCGGCAACCGCGTCGCGCTGGGCGGCGATGGCCAGGTCACGCTCGGCAACATCATCATCAAGGGCACGGCGCGCAAAATCCGCCGCCTTTATCACGACAGGATCCTGGCCGGCTTTGCCGGCGCGACAGCCGATGCCTTCACCCTGCAGGAACGCTTCGAGGCCAAGCTGGAAAAGCACCAGGGCCATCTGATGCGCGCGGCGGTCGAACTGACCCGCGACTGGCGCACCGACCGCGTGCTGCGCCGCCTGGAAGCGATGCTTATCGTCGCCGACCGCGACCATACGCTGGTCCTGACCGGCAACGGTGACGTCCTGGAGCCGGAACACGGCCTGGCCGCCATCGGTTCGGGCGGCGCCTATGCGCAATCGGCGGCGCGCGCCCTGCTGGACCACACCGACCTGTCGCCCGAAGACATCGTCAAGAAGTCGCTGGAGATCGCCGGCGACCTGTGCATCTACACCAACCAGAACCACCTGATCGAAACGCTGGGCGAATAAGCGCCCGCGCCCATGTGCGCCGCGCACCGTCCGCCCGCCTCCGTGTGCCCAAGGATCCAAGCATGTCCGCCTCCACCATGACTCCCGGGGAAATCGTCTCCGAACTCGACAAATACATCGTCGGCCAGAATCGCGGCAAGCGATCCGTCGCGGTCGCCCTGCGCAACCGCTGGCGCCGCCAGCAAGTCGCCGAGCCGCTGCGCAACGAGATCCATCCCAAGAATATCCTGATGATCGGGCCGACCGGCGTGGGCAAGACCGAGATTGCGCGCCGCCTGGCCAAGCTGGCCAATGCGCCCTTCATCAAGATCGAAGCCACCAAGTTCACCGAGGTCGGCTATGTCGGCCGCGACGTCGACACCATCATCCGCGACCTTACCGAATATTCCATCAAGCAGACCCGCGAGCTGGAAATGCGGCGGGTCCGATCGCAAGCGGAGGACGCGGCGGAAGACCTGATCCTGGATGCGCTGGTGCCCCCGCCGCGCACCGCCAGCGGCGAGCCGGACCGCAACGACGAAAGCAGCGCCCGCCAGACTTTCCGCAAGCGCCTGCGCGAAGGGAAGATCGACGACCTGGAAGTGGAAATCGAAGTCGCGCAACCCGTGCCGCAGATGGACATCATGGGCCCGCCCGGCATGGAAGAAATGACGGAGCAGCTGCGCGGCATGTTCGCCGGCCTGAACCGCGACAAAAAGAAATCGCGCAAGCTCAAGGTCAAGGAAGCCTTCAAGCTGCTGGTCGAGGAAGAAGCCGCCAAGCGCGTCAACGAAGACGACCTGCGCAGCGCGGCCATCGCCAATGTCGAACAGAACGGCATCGTGTTTCTGGACGAAATCGACAAGATCGCCGCGCGCCAGGAGACCGGCGGCGCCGAAGTCTCCCGCCAGGGCGTACAGCGCGACCTGCTGCCGCTGGTCGAAGGCACGACCGTCAATACGCGCTACGGAATGGTCCGCACCGACCATATCCTGTTCATCGCCTCCGGGGCCTTCCACCTGGCCAAGCCGTCCGACCTGATTCCTGAATTGCAGGGGCGCTTTCCCATCCGGGTAGAGCTCGATTCCCTGACCGCCGCGGACTTCGTGCGCATCCTGTCGGATACCGACGCCTCGCTGACCAAGCAGTACACCGCCCTGATGGCCACGGAAGACGTCAAGCTGGAGTTCACCGACGATGGCATCGCGCGCCTGGCCGAGCTGGCGTTCACCGTCAACGAAAAGACCGAGAACATCGGCGCGCGGCGCCTGTACACCGTCATGGAAAAGCTGCTGGAGGATTTGTCCTTCGATGCGGCCGCCAGTTCGGGCGGCGTGGTGCGTATCGACGCCACCTACGTGAACGACAAACTGGCTGAAGTGGCGGGCAGCCAGGACCTGGCGCGCTACGTGTTGTAGACCCGATCCAATTCCGCTAGGGAAGCATGTTCTTGTCGATCGCGGTCACCACATACCTGCCGTCCTGCCGGGTGGCGGTAAAGCGGACCTTGTCGCCAGGCTTGATATCCCGCAGCAAGGCCGGCGCCACGTGATACACCAGCGTCGCGGCGGGCAAGCCCAGCTCCTTGATTTCCCCGTGGCGCAACACCACCGTCCCCTGCTGGATGTCGATGCGCCGCACCTCGCCAGTGGCGGTGGCCGGACCTTTGCCCTGCTCCGCGCCCGCCGTCCCGGCGATGCCCGCGGCGATGGCCATAGCCACCATGGCGGCCGCCCGCAGCGTCGCGCGCCTGCGCCCATCCATGGCCAGTCCGCCCGGCGCCCGTGGCGGGGCCGCCCCTTGCCCGTCTTCCAACATCGTTGCTCCTTGCGGCCGCTTCGGCCTGCAACTAGCATAGCGCCACTCGCTCCACGGAAGACGACATTGTCCGCTACCACCCCCTACATCATCCGTCCCGCGACCCCGCGCGACATCCCCGGCATCCTGGCGCTGATGCGCGAACTGGCCGAGTACGAGAAGCTGACGGCCATCTTCGCCGCCACCGAGGATAGCCTGCGCGCCTCGCTGTTCGGCCGCACACCGGCGGCCGAATGCCTGGTGGCCCAGCGCACCGATGAGCAGGACCCCGCGCTGCTCGCCTATGCGGTCTGGTTTCACAACTATTCGACCTTCCTGTGCCGGCGCGGCCTGTACCTGGAAGACGTTTACGTCCGCGCCGACCAACGCGGCAACGGGATCGGGCGCGCGCTGCTGCGGCAACTGGCCGGCATCGCGGTCGAACGCGGTTGCGGACGATTCGAATGGACGGTGCTGGATTGGAACCAGCCGGCCATCGATTTCTATGAAAGCCTGGGCGCGGAAATCCTGCCGGAGTGGCGCATCGTCCGCGTCACCGGCGACGCGCTGGACAAAATGGGGCGCGCCCCGATCGCTGCGCCAGCCGGGGCCGGCCAGCATGGCTAACCGCCTGACCGTCATCGCCACGCGTGCCGGCGACGACGGCACCACCGGCCTGGGCGACGGCAGCCGGGTCGCGAAAGACAGCGCGCGCGTCGCGGCCCTGGGCGACGTCGACGAACTCAACAGTGCGCTGGGCGTGGTACTGGCCGAACCGCAGCTGGATGCTGGCGTGGCGGCCGACCTGCGCGATGTGCAGCATGCACTCTTCGACATGGGGGCGGAGCTCTGCATACCGGGCTACGCCAAGCTGGACGGCAACCACGTCAGTCACCTCGATGGCCGGCTCGCCCACTACAACGCCAGCCTGCCGCCGCTGCGCGAATTCATCCTGCCCGGCGGCTCGCGGGCGGCAGCGCTGCTGCACGTCGCCCGCACGGTGTGCCGCCGCGCGGAACGCGCCGTCGTCGCCCTACAGCGCATGGAAACGGTCAATAAACCGGTCGTGCAGTACTTGAACCGGCTCTCCGACCTGCTCTTCGTCATGGCGCGGGCGGTCAACCGTTCCGCCGGAACGCCCGACGTTTACTGGCGCAATCCATCCAGGGACGCACCCGGCAAACCGTGATGTGCTGTGCTGTGCTGAGCACCCGCTGGGCAAGGCAGGGTCGGACAGCATGCCGGGATCGACGGACAACGCTTCCAGACACGCCGACGTATCCGCGATGGCGTAGGCTTCCGTCCGACCCGGTGGCCTTGCCAGGCGAACGAGGTTCGCCACCTTGCTCAGCAGCACCCCGCCAAGATAGCGCAGTCTCCCTGGAGGAAAGATGGCCTGGCGCCATTGCCGGGCGCGCAAATTGCTCGTGCTTGGATGACGCCGAATTGGCGCATTTCCAAGGAGAATTCCATGACTGCACGATCCATCACCCGCGGGCTTCTGGCCGCCGGAGTCCTTGCCTTCACCACGGGCGCCTGGGCCCAGCCCGCCCCTGCCTCGCCTGTCCCGCATAAGAAAACGGAACAGCGCAGCACGCTGGCCAGCGCCGACAAGGATTTTCTGGAGAACGCCGCGCAGGGCGGGCATGCCGAGATCGAAGGCAGCAAAATGGCCCAGACCAAGAGCAGCAATGCCGATGTGAAGCAGTTCGCGGACCAGATGATCCAGGACCACACGAAGGCGAACGAGGAACTGATGGCGCTGGCCAAGCAGAAGGGCTACACCCCGCCCGATAAGCCGTCGATCCTGCAACGCACGGAGCTGAAGGCGCTTAGCGCCACCAGTGGCGACACCTTCGACAAGATGTACGTAAGCCGGATCGGTGTGGCCGCGCACGAGGACACCGTCAAGCTCTTCAAGAAGGCCGCCGCCGAAGCCAAGGACCCGGACATCAAGGCCTGGGCCGCGAAGACGCTGCCCACGCTGCAGCACCACCTGGATATGGCCAACGCGCTGCACCAGAAGATCGACACGGACAGCAAGGCCAAGAAGTAAGCGGGCAATCGAGTAAGCAGGCATCGGCGCGGTCACTGGCCGCGCCGGCCGCATCCGCCGGATGGCTTCATCCGGGCGTCCGATCGCCCAACATCCGCCTGGGCGTCCGCCACGCTGCAAGACAGAGCAACCACGCAACCGCAGCGGGCGCGAATAGGGCCTGCGCCGGCCAGCGGTACTGCAATAGCGCGCCGCTGACTGCGCCCACAAGCAGCCCCAGAAAGGCCGCGAGATGTGGTCCTGCGCGCTGCATTTGGCGGGTAGCGGCGTAACGGCCCAGGGCCTGCCCCAGGCGCGCCAGCGCACCCGTCACGTAGGTCAGGCCCACGGACTGGCCGTCGACTTTTTCGAATGCGGCATTCAGGACGCCCATCGTCAGCACCGCGACCAGACGCGCCGCTTGGCGCCATGCCTCCGCAGGACCCATCCCATGATCGCCCAGATATAGCCCGGCGCAGGAAACCGTCAGCAGCATCGCGACGGCGCCCAGCACGGCGGGGCGCGAATGCCGGGCGCGCTGCGCGATGGCCTCGCCCAGCGCGCTTCCCAGCACGAACAGCAGCAGGACGGCCGCCAGCCGGCCGGCATGCCGCGTGTCCAGGGCGGCCACGGCCAGCCCCAGGTTGGTGGTGTTGCCGCTCATGAACGATACGAAGCTGCCCGCCGCGATCAGGCCGATCGCATCCGTCATCCCAGCCAGGCAGGAGAGCGCGGCGACGAACAGCGTCCGCATGGCGGCGCTGTCCGGATCAGTTCACGCCGGCCGCGTGCGCCTGCTGGTCCGCGTGGTAGGAGGAACGCACCATCGCGCCCACCGCCGCGTGCGAGAAGCCCATTTCATAGGCTTCGCGCTCGAACATCGCGAAGGTGTCGGGATGGACGTAGCGCAGCACCGGCAAATGGTGCTCCGAAGGTTGCAGATACTGGCCGATGGTCAGCATGTCGACCCCGTGCGCGCGCATGTCGCGCATCACCTGCAGGATTTCGTCGTCCGTTTCGCCCAGGCCCAGCATCAGGCCGGATTTGGTCGGAACATCCGGGTGCAGGCGCTTGAACTCCTGCAGCAGCTTCAGCGAATGCGCGTAATCGGAACCGGGACGGGCCTGCTTGTACAAGCGTGGCACCGTTTCCAGATTGTGATTCATGACATCCGGCGGACCGGCGTTGAGGATCTCCAGCGCGCGGTCCAGGCGGCCGCGGAAATCCGGCACCAGGACTTCGATGCGAGTCGACGGCGACTGCTCGCGCACCTGCCGGATGCACTCGACGAAATGGCCGGCGCCGCCATCGCGCAGGTCGTCGCGGTCCACGGAAGTGATCACCACATAGGACAGCTTCAGCGCCGCGATCGTGCGCGCCAGGTTCCGCGGCTCGTCGGCATCCAGCGGATCCGGGCGGCCATGCCCCACATCACAGAACGGGCAACGGCGAGTGCACTTGTCGCCCATGATCATGAAGGTCGCGGTGCCCTTGCCGAAGCACTCGCCGATATTCGGACACGACGCCTCTTCGCAGACGGTGTGCAGATTGTGCTCGCGCAGAATGCGCTTGATGTCGTAGAAGCGCGAGCCTGGCGCGGCGGCGCGCACGCGTATCCATTCGGGCTTCTTCAGCCGCTCGGCCTGCACCACCTTGATCGGAATGCGGGCCGTCTTGGCCTGCGACTTCTGCTTCGCGGTCGGATCGTAAGGCTGGGCGGAATCGGCCGGCACGGCGTGCGGGACGACCGGCACGGACGGGGAATGGGAGGCGTCGGCCTGGGCGGGCTCGGCGAAGGAATGATCTGCGGGCGTGGACATGAGTCGGCTGCGCGCGGCGCCCGAGGCGCCGTCTTCGGGAAAAACCCTAGTTTACTCCCGGCCGGCGGGGCGGCGCGGGCACCAGCCCATACCGGGACATGACTTCCATCAGCCTGGCCCGATCCGGCGGCCCGCCGGCACTGACGACGTCCCGCACATCACGGAAATACCGGGCGCCGATGTCGGGCGTCAAAACGATCAGGGCGCGGGCCGTCCCGGCGTGCGGGTTGCTGAAGTGATGCACCGATCCCTTAGGCGTGTGCATCCACTCGCCGGGCTTGAGATCGCGCGCGATGCCATCCACCGAATAGCGAAGCACCCCTTCCAGGACATACGCGCACTCTTCGTTATGCGTGTGGCTGTGCGGCGGAGGCACCTGCGAGCCCGGTGCCACGGTCAGTTCGAAGACGCCCATGCCGCCGGTGGCGGTGCCATCGATCAGGTATCGAATGGCCAATTGGCCGATGTGGATGGCGTCGGTTACGGGCGCGTTGCTGTCGGTCATGATGAAGTCCCCCTTTCGTTATTCGCGCGGAATGGCGCCCGTCCAGGGAACGGGTATTGCCCTGGAAGCTGCGTTCGACCGCGTCCTTGTCCTGGATGGTCAGGGTCCGGTTGGGGCAGCGCCGTCTTCGTAGCCGGTGCCGTGACGCCCAGGACCCGGTCCCTACGCGGAGGATATGCCAACAGTCGGCTGAACGCACGGGGCGCGCCGGCATGTCGGCCATCCGGCCGAATCCGGCGGGGTGGGGCGTACGCGGCCGGCGCCAGGCCTCAGGCCTCAGGCGCCGCCGTCTTCGCGCACCGCGACGCGTGCGATGCGCGACGCCAGGCTTTCGCCTACATCCCGCAGGCTGGCCGCCACGCCACACGACGCCATATCCGTGGTCGCCAGGTTCTCGTACCCGCACGGATTGATGCCCAGGAAAGGCGCGAGGTCCATATCGACGTTCAAGGCCACGCCGTGATAGGCGCAGCCGGAGCGGATCTTGATGCCCAGCGCGGCGATCTTGGCCAGTTCGCCGCCGGCGGACGGGACGGGCACATAGACGCCCGGGGCGCCGGGCTTGCGGCAGGCCTGAATACCGTAGCCGGCCAGGGTGGCGATGACGGCGTCTTCCAGGAAGGCCACGTATTCCTTCACATAGATCCCGGCGCGCCGCAGATCGATCAGGGCATATGCCACCACCTGGCCCGGACCGTGATAGGTGACCTGGCCGCCGCGATCGGTACGCACGACGGGGATGTCGCGGGGATTCAGCACATGCTCGGGCTTGCCCGCCTGCCCCAGGGTATACACCGGCCCATGCTCGCACAGCCAGATCTCGTCGGCGGTGGCGGGCGTGCGGGCCTCCGTGAAGGCCTGCATTGCCTGCCATACCGCCGCATAATCGGCGGGCCGGTTCAACCACTTGATCATGCGCGGGCGCCCCTTGCCGGTGGGCCGTATGGCGCCCGCCCAGGGCCTGTTTGCGTACTCATGCGAGGGGTGTTCCGGCGTTGACAGGCCCTAGAGCACGACGGCGACCAGCGGATGGCCGTGCAGTGCCCGGTACAGCCCGTCCAGCTGCTCGCGCGAGGTGGCGCGTACCGTGAAGGTCAGGCCGATGTAATTGCCGCCCTTGCTCGGCCGCATTTCGACGGTGGCGGGATCGAAGCCGGGATCGAACTGCAATACGACTTCGGTCAATACCTGGGCGAAATCCGGATGCCGCTTCCCCATCACCTTGATGGGGAAATCGCTGGGGTATTCGATCAGGGATTGTTCGGGCGGGATATTCATCATGCGTATTACATGGGGACGCCGGAGGCTTTTCCAAGCAGCGCGGCGATACGGGCATCATACCCCCGGCGCAGGGCCGCATAAACCGGGCCGGGTCGGCCCGCACCCACCGGTTTGCCGTCCAGCGTCGCGACCGGCAGGATCTCCCGGGTAGCCGAAGACACCAGCAGCTCGTCGGCATTTTCGACTTCGGCGCGCGCAATGGGGCGCATCTCGAAGGGAATACCGGCTTCCTGCGCGAGCTCGGCCATCAACCCGTAGCGTATGCCCTCCAGCACCAGATGGTTCTTGGGCGCGCCCAGCAGCTTGCCGCCCGCCACCGCCCAGACATTGCAGGTCGCGCCCTCGGTAAGAATGCCGTCGCGAAACTGCACGACTTCATCGGCGCCCTCGTCCACCGCGCGCTGCTTGGCCAGCACATTGCCCAGCAGGGAAACCGACTTGATATCGCAGTGCAGCCAACGCTCGTCGGGAATCGACACCAGCGATACGCCCTGCTCGCGCAGCTCGGCGTCGGGCCGGGTGAAAGGCGAAGTCATGCCGAACACCGTAGGCGTCAGGCGTTCCGCCGGAAACCCGTGGTCGCGCTTGGCCACGCCACGCGTAACCTGCAGGTACACCACGCAGGAAGGCGTCAATGACCGCTCGATCAGCCCCTGGACGACCTCATCCCAGCCGGCGCGATCGAAGGGCGATTCGATGCGGATGCTGGCCAGGCTGCGCTCCAGCCGCGCGAGGTGTTCGGCCATGCGGAAAGGACGGCCTTCGTACACCGGCACGACTTCATAGATGCCATCGCCGAAAATGAACCCGCGGTCCAGGACCGAGATTTTCGCGTCCTGCAACCGCAGGAATTCGCCATTCAGATACGCCAGGCTATCGCCCGGCACGCCCGGAATCATGAGTACTCCTTGCAAGGAAAAATTGGCGCGCGACGGACCGCCATGACAAACCGCGCCGCAATGAAAAAGGCGGACCTCCGTCCGCCCTGTCCAGCCGGCCCGGCGGCCGTCCGCGGGATGGCCGCCAGCTTACACCGCCTGGGCTGCCTACTGCATCCAGCGCTTCACGATATCGATCATGCGGCTGAAAAAGCCCGCGCGTTCCACGGATTCGCGCACGACCAGCGGCTCGGTGCGCAGGGTCTTGCCGTCCAGGGTCAGGCGCAGCGTGCCCACGCGCTGGCCTTTTTCCAGCGGCGCGACGAGCGGATCGGTGCGCTCCGCCACCGGCTTGACGTCCGCGGCCTTGCCGCGCGGCACGGCGATCCAGACCGGGGCCGGGGGACCGAGCTTGGCGTTCTCGACCTTACCTTCCCATACGCGCGCGTCCAGCGCCGGCTGGTTGTTGTCGAACAGCTTGACGGTATCGAAGTTCTGGAAGCTCCAGTTCAGCAGCTTGAGGCTTTCCTCCGCCCGCGTGGACTCGCTATCGGCCCCGACCATCACCGTCAGCACGCGGCGGTCGCCGCGCAGGGCGGTGGCGACCAGGCAATAGCCCGCCGATTCGGTGTGCCCGGTCTTCATGCCGTCCACCGAGGGATCGGCCCACAACAGCCGGTTGCGATTGGGCTGGCTGATCTTGTTGTAGGTGAAGGCCCGCTGCTTGTAGTAGTGGAAGTAATCGGGATGATCGGTGATCAGGTGGGTGGCGATGGTCGCCAGGTCGCGTACCGTCGTGGTGTGCTGGGGATCCGGCAGGCCGGTGGCATTGACGAAGTGCGTGTCCTTCATGCCCAGGCGCTCGGCTTCCTGGTTCATCAAGGTTGCGAAGGCGGTTTCGCTGCCGGCCACGGCCTCGGCCAGCGCCACCGAAGCATCGTTGCCGGACTGAACGATCACGCCCTGCAGCAGCTCGTCCACCGTGACGGGCTTGCGCGGCTCGATGAACATGCGCGAACCGCCCGTACGCCAGGCATGTTCGGACACCGGCACCTGCTGGTCCAGCGTCAGGCGCTTTTCGTCGAGGGCATTGAAGACCACATACGCGGTCATGATCTTGGTCAGGGATGCCGGCTCGACCTGCTGGTCGGGGTTGGACCCCGCCAGCACCTGGCCGCTATTGACGTCCACGGAAATCCAGGCCCGCGCGGCGATTGCCGGGGCGGGCACCGAAGACACCGCGGAGACCGGAGAGATGCCATTGGCGTCCGCGTTGGCCACCTGCGAGGCGGACGCCCCCGATGGCGTCGTCGCTGCCTGGGTGGGATTGGTTGCCGGGGCCGGCGCCGCCGCCTTGGCCGCCGGTTTGCCCGCTGTCTGTGCCCAGGCCGCCGGCGCTCCCATCGCCAGCGCCGCTGTCAACGTGCCGGCGACAAGGCGCCGTCCAACGGTTGAAGGGGAAAAACGGGGCAAACGCGGAATCGTCATCGGCAAAATCGGGAGGGGTCGGGGATGGGCGTGGAAACCTACAATTATAGGCAGGCCAAGTAAGCGCGATACCCGGGAAAGCCTGTCTGCACGCCGTCGAACATGCAACGCCATGCAACTTCCAAAACAAACATTTACAACCAGAAGCCTAACAGTACGATCGCCCGTGCGGCGGCGCGCGACACTGCCGTAAGAAAGCAGCGGGGTGTCGCGCGCAAGAAACGCGCGCGCGCGCAGCGGGCGACACTTGTATTGGAGCAGATACATTCTTGTTACTATGCTGAGCCAACCGACCTAAGCCGTTACCGTCAGCCGGCCGACTTCGGCCCTAGTGCAGTTTCACATCCTGCAGTCGATCATTCATGAGCGGCACCTATCTCGCTGGGACGGTCCTTTTGTCCCTTATCGTCGTGGCGCTGGCCGCGTATACCGCCGTATTGGCCTCGCGGTACGCGGCATCGCGGCGTTCCCTGGACGGCTCCCTGCGCGAGGTCAGCATCGCCTTGCAGCGCCTGGCCACCACGGACATGCTGACCGAACTGCCCAACCGCACCGCGCTGGCCGGGTCCACCGACATGGCCATTACGCGCGCGCGCCATACGGGCAACGAATTCGCGCTGCTGCTGATGGACCTGGATGGCTTCAAGCACATCAACGATTCGCTGGGCCACAGCATCGGCGATGGCATGCTGCAATCCTTCGCGCGGCGGCTGCGTGCCTGCGTGCGGGGCGAAGACACCGTCGGGCGCCTGGGCGGCGACGAGTTCGTCGTGCTGGTCGAAGGCCTGAACAGCCGCGAGGGTGCCGCCCGCGTGGCGCAGGCCGTCAATACCGCCATGCGCGACGATCTGACATTCCAGGGCATGACGCTGCGGCTTACCGCCAGCATCGGCATCGCCATGTTCCCGCACGACGGCGAAGACGTCGAAACGCTGATGAAGAACGCCGACATCGCGATGTACGGCGCGAAGGAACATGGCCGCAACGGCTTTCGCTTCTACGAACCGCACATGGGCGAAAGCTACCGGCGCATGCTGATGATGCAGCAGGGGCTGAACGATGCGCTTATCAGCGAACAGCTCAGCCTGGACTACCAGCCGGAATTCGCCGACGGCGGCCACCGCGTGACTGCCGCCGAAGCGCTGCTGCGCTGGAGCCATCCGCGCCTGGGCGCGGTGCCGCCGGGCGAATTCATTCCCGTCGCGGAACGCTCGGGCCAGATCATCGAGATCGGATTCTGGGTCATGCGCACGGTATGCCGGCATATGAAGCGCTGGGACGCCCGCGGCCTGCCCTCTTTGAAGGTGTCGATCAATCTATCGACCAAGCAGCTGTCGCATCCGGATTTCGTCGAGCGCATGGTCGCCATCGCGCACGAGGAAGGCGTACCGCCGACCCGCCTGGTCTTCGAGATCACGGAATCGGTCGCCATGCAGGATGCGGAGCTCAGTTCGCGCGTCATCCGCGCCTTCCGCGGACACGGCTTCGGCATCGCCATCGACGACTTCGGCACCGGCTATTCCAGTCTGGCCTATCTACAACAGTTCCGCGCACAGCAATTGAAGATCGACCGATTCTTCACGCAAGGGCTGGACACGCACGGCGAGGAAGGGCGCGCCATCGTGGCGGCCATTCTGGCCATGGCGCACACGCTGAACATGGAAGTCGTCGCGGAAGGCGTCGAAACCACGACGCAATTGAACGCCCTGAGGGCACTCTCTTGCGACCAAATGCAAGGTTATCTCTTGAAGCGTCCCATGCCGCTCGCGGCTTTTGAATTTTTCCTCGAAAGCCTGGGCAAGCCTGTCCCGGCGATCGGTACCTCGCTGGAAGGCGGCCTGCCCGTTCGGCCCTGACATCGTTCGGGGCGTTGCGTCGGCACCCCGCGCGTACCCGCCAGCAAGGCTGGCGGGGGATTTCATTCCACGGGTTTCTCCTTAAAGGACGCTCCGGCAATTTATTTGTACGATTGCGTGGACAAAGGAACAAACGCACCACGGACCTGACCGGGAGGGGCCCTATGGACGCGTATGACGTGCAGGATGCGATCGATCGCTGGACGATACGCCATCCACCGGGGGCAGCGCGCCGGACGGCACGCCCGCCGATCGCACACGCGCAGGGCCCGATCATTCACGATGCCGCCGGCGCACGCTATCTGGACTTCGGCTCCAACCCGACGGGCGCGATCCTCGGCCACAACCATCCCCGTTATGTCGAGGCAGTGCGACGGCGCCTGCATACGGTCAGCGACGATACCTTCCTCGACCAGGACGCATTGCTGCTGCACTGCCGCCTGGGAGAAATCCTGACCCCCCCGCTGCAGAAATCGCTGCTCGTCCCGCATGGGGACGCCGCGTTGCGCGTCGCGGCCGGCATGGCCCGCGCCGTCACCGGCGGCGCCGATATCATCGCGGTATCCGCCACCCATGATGGCGCGCTGTGCTTGACGCGGCCGGCCACGGCTGCATCGCACCCGAGCATTCCCCCGGCTCCGAGCGTATCCCAAGCGCACGCCACGGCTGCCGTTTGTCCCGACCCCGCGCAATGTTCCTGCGGCGCGCAAGGTGGCCTGCAACCGTGCCCCTGGGCGGCATTCGAGGCCGCGGTAAACGCTTGCGAACGGCGCCCCGCCGCGCTGCTTATGACGCCCTTCGCCGGCGGCGCGTCCGGCGCGGGGGCTGGCTGGGCACCCGTCCTGCGGCGCCTTTGCCACCAGTACGGCATGCTGTTGATCGTCGACGAGACCGCCACCGGCTACGGCAGAACAGGCCGCATGTGGGGGCACCAGCATGACGATGTCGTCCCGGACATCCTTATCGTATCGGCGCGCTTCGGGGCAGGCCAGTCCATCGATGCGGTCTGCACGGCACCCGATATCGCGGAACAGGTACGCGCCTGCGACAACGGGGCGCTGGACCTCGCGTGGCACGATCCCGTGGCCTGCATCGCGGCCGTCACGACGATCGACATTGTGCGGGAAGAGGCGCTGGTCTCGCGCGCCGCGGCGATAGGCGAATACCTGAAGACGCGCCTGGATGCGATGGCGGCCGACAGACTGTTGATCGGCGCGGTCCATGGCCGGGGGGCGATGTATGCGATCGAGCTATCGGCGGACTGGGCTGCCGGAAATCACGCGCACCGGCTCGGGCAGGAAGTCGTACAGGCATGCCGCGACCAGGGATTGCTGTTGCGCGAGCGGGCCGGCGACGATCCGGACCGCATCGTCCGCGTGGCTCCGCCCATGGTCAGCACCGAAACACAACTCGATGAGGGGCTGGAAATCCTGGAGCGCGTCCTGCGCGATATCGCCGCCGGACGCCGTGCCTCCGGGGCCTCACGGCCAGGCACGCGCGAGCCGGGTCAGCACCAGCTGTCGTAACAGCAGCAGCTTGCCGTGGAAGAAGTGCGTGGCGCCGGGGATGACCACCACCGGCACCGAACGGTCCCGCGTCCAATCGAAGAGCTCGACCAGGGGCACGACTTCGTCCTGCTCCCCATGGACGATCAGCGTGTCGTCCGGCAGCGCCACATCGCGGAACTGGAAGCGCCAGACCGCGGCGCCCGCCAAAACCAGGGCCGACGGCCGCGCCATGCCGCTATCGGCCAGTGCGGCATCCAGCTGCGCGGCAACCGCGGTACCGAAAGAAAAGCCGGCCAGGGCCCATGGCGCGGCGGCCAGCCCGGGTTCCCGTTCCAGCCATTGCGCGACCAGCTCGCGCATATCTTCGGTTTCGCCGCGCGCCTTGTCGAATTCCCCCGCCGACGCGCGCACGCCGCGAAAATCCGGGCGTAGCGCCACCAATCCCTGCTGCACACACGCACGGGCGATCGTCGTCACGACCTTGTTATCGCGCGTGCCCTCGTGCAACGGATGCGGGTGCAGCACCAGCGCCCAGCCGCGCGGCGCGCCTTCCGGCCAATCCACGGCGCAATCGATGGGGCCGGCCAGGCCGTTGAACTGGACAATCTCGGTACGGGCGGACATTGCAGGGCACTCGTCAGGGCAAAGAACGCGATGTTAAACCGGCAGCGCCGGCCGCCGGCGCCGGGGACGATGTCGAGGTCGATGCCGCCAGGCTTCGTTCCAGCCAGGCGGAAAGGTCGCCCGCCGCCATGTCCGTCGCGGTACGCAGGGCTTGCACGCCCCCCTGCGCGTCCTGGCTGGGCGCTGTCGCCGCGCGTGCCAAGCGAAGGGAATCGACTACGCGCCGGTCCCGCACCAGGACGGCCTGAAGCGCGACCTGCCCCGAGCTGGACTTGCCGTCCGGCGTGTAGACCTGCTCGAAGCGGGTCAACGTCACCTGCAGCACGGGCGCACGGGGATCGACGCCATCCTGCACCACCGGCCCCATCGCGGAGAGCCGGTCGATCACGCGCTGCTGCACGAGTTGCGACGGCGGCGCGGCCCAGCGATACGTCGCATAGGAATGCGGACTGGCGCTATCGCCCACACGCCAGATCACACCGGTATCCGTCAACATCTGCGCGGCGGAGAAACTGACCGCCACGGCCTCGCGGCGCGTGGCCTGGCCGCCGGACGACGCAGTGGAAGCGCCTGACGATGCCGCCAGACTGCCTGACGGCATCGCACCGCCCGCCGACGCCGATGCCCCGGACGGCAGCGCCGCGGACGCGCCCGGCGCCGGACCCAGATCGAACAACTGCGCCGGCGGACTCGTGCGCCCCAGGCTGCATCCGCCCAGCGCCACGGCCAGGGCCAGCACCGCGGGCAGCGAACGCCAGACACCCCATCGTCGGGCATGGCGGGTCATCTGCGGGTTCATTGTCCTCTCCCAAATCCTTCGAAGCCGGCTTCGCCCGGTCCGGGCCGCGGCGGCGGCGCCCCGAAAATAATCGACTGCGGCGTATCGCCGACGCGCCGCACGGTGGTGGACACGCCGCGCGCGGTGGCGCTGACCTGGTTCGCCATGCCGCTGACGGCCGGCAAGGTGTCATTGGACAGGCGTGAAGCGGCATAGGCGATCTCGCGCAGGCTGCGCGTGGCCATCACCAGCGGCCCATCCGGCGCATCCAGGCGCGCCACCGCGATGCGCGCCTGCTGCGCCAGCGCCGAAATATCGCGCGCCGCCCCTTGCGCCTGCCGCGACGTTTCGCCCAGGTTATCGATCAGGGGCCCGACCTTCGCCACCAGCGGACGCAGCTGCGCGCTCGCGTCCTTCAGCGAGGCCGACACCGTGGCCGCATCCCGCAAGGCGGACTGCAAGGCCTGCAGGTTCTGGTCGTTCAGCAGGACGGCCAACTGGCCCGAGATCTTCTCCAGGTTGCCGACGATATTGCCGCCGCCGAGCGAAAGCCGCTCGAGCAGGCCCGGACGCAACGGAATGATCGGCAAGGCATCGCCCTGGCGCTCCAGCCGCACCCGCGAACTGCCGTCGTCGCGCAAATCGATATTGGCCAGGCCCGTAATTCCCTGCACGCCCAGCTCCGCCCAGGTCGCCTCGGTAATCGGCACACTGGGCGCCACGCCGATGCGGATGCGCACACGGCCCGGCACATTGGGATCGAAGCTCAATCCCTGGACCTTGCCCGCGGGCACGCCCTGGTAGCGCACCGGCGATTGCGCCGACAGCCCGCTCACCGCCGTATTGGAAATAATCTCGTACTCGGTCAACGTGGCGCGATCACGGTTGATCACCAGGGCGATCAACAGGACGGCCGCCAGCAGCACCAGCGTAAACGCACCCGCCAGCAGCGCATGGCTACGGCTTTCCATACATCAACTCCTTTGGAGCCAGGTCACCAAGCGCCCGGCGGCCGCGCTCGCCCAGGAAGAAAGCTTGGATAAAGGGATGATTCACTTGCAGGATTTCCTGCAGGGTATCGCAGGCAACGACATGCTTGTCGGCCAGGACCGCGACGCGCGAGGACAGCTCCACCAGCGTATCGAGATCGTGGGTCACCATCAGCACCGTGAAATGCAGCTGCTTGTGCAGATTGCGCACCAGGTCGACGAACTCATCGGACCGCTGCGGATCCAGGCCGGCTGTCGGCTCGTCCAGGAACAGCAACTGCGGATCCAGCGACAGGGCGCGCGCCAGCGCCACGCGCTTGACCATCCCGCCGGAAAGGTCGGCGGGCCGCTTGTGCGCATCGTCGGCCGACAGGCCCACCATCTCGAGCCGGCACATCACCACGTCCTGCACCAGCGCTTCCGGGATCGTGCGCAATTCGCGCAGCGGCAGGGCGACGTTGTCGAACACCGACAACGCCGAGAACAAGGCGCCGGCCTGGAAAAGCACGCCCCATCGCCGCGCCAGCTTGCCGCATTCCATCGAGCTCATTTCCGAGACCGGCATGCCCATGACTGTCACCCTGCCCGCGGCCGGCGTTTCCAGGCCCATGATCTGCCGCAGCAACACCGTCTTGCCGGAGCCGGATCCGCCCACCAGCGTCAGGATCTCGCCGGGATAGACCGTCAGGTTCAGGTCTTCGTGCACGACGTGGTCGCCGAACGCCGTCTTCAGGCCCACCACCGAGATAATGGGCGCCACGGTCAGCGCGTCGTCCTTGAACAAATGCCGCTGTTGAGAGACATCGTCTTTCATAAAGCCACCCCGCTCAGCATCACGGCGTACAACGCGTCGACCAGGATCACACCGGTAATGGAAGTCACCACGGACGTCGTCGTGCGGCGGCCGAGGCTTTCCGTATTCGGTTCGATGTTCAACCCGAAATAGCATGCGACCAGCGCGATCACCACACCGAAGGTCGCCCCTTTGACCAAGCCGATGCCGTAGTTCGACAAGCTCACCGCGTCCGGCAGCGTGTTCAGGAACCAGCCCAGCGACACGCCCAACTGCGCCCGCGCGGCCAGCATGCCGCCCAGCAGCGCCATCGCATCCGTCCACACCACCAGCAGCGGCATCGACACCGCCAGCGCAACCACGCGCGGCAGGATCAGCCGCTGGCTATACGAAATGCCCATCACCGCCATGGCGTCCAGCTCCTGCGTGACGCGCATCACGCCGATCTGCGCCGTAAAGGCGGACCCCGACCGGCCGGCGACCAGGATAGCCGCCAGCACCGGCCCCAGCTCGCGCACGATGGACGTCCCCAGCAGGCGCACGATAAAGCGCTCGGCGCCGTAGGTCTGCAACTGCTGCGACGACAGATACGAAATCACCACCCCGATCAGGAAGCCCACCAACGCGGTAATGCCCAGCGCCTGCGCGCCCGCACGGTAGATCTGCGCGGAAATTTCGCGCCACGGCGCGCGGGCGGGATTGCGCAGCATCGCGCCCAGGTCCAGTATCAGCTGGCCCAGCATGATGGTCATCGCGTAGCCATGGCGCGCGCCCACCAGGATGCCCTCGCCCAGTGTCACGAGCGGACCCAGGCGGTCTTCGGGCGGCGGGGGCGGCGCGACGACTTCGTGCGGATGGGCAGCCAGGGCGTCGAACACTTCCTTCAGCCCGGCGGACACCCGCAGCCGGTCAGGCATCCTGTCGCCCCAGGCATGCCAGATCAGGTTGGCACCGACGGTATCCAGGCGGACGATGCCGGTCAGGTCCCAGCGCGCATCGCGCGCGGCTTGCTCCAGGGCGTGGCAGCGGGCCTGGACCTCGCCGGGCCGCGCCAGGGCGTGAACGCTCCAGTCGCCGCTCACATAGCAAACGCCGCCGGAAAGCCGGAAAGGCGACACGGCGGCGGCCGGCGGATTCGGGTGGGTCTGGACCATGGAGTATCGATGGGACCGGTCTGGCGCCGGCCCTCCTGGACGCGAACAGGGGTAATGATACGCGGAGTAGCCCGTCCGGACGGGTGCGGGAACGCGCCACGCAACGCAGGGCTATAAAATCCGCTCATCGCTCGCCGATCCGGCCATTGCCGCCCCGCGAACATTCTCTACACCCTGCGCTGTCCCAGCCCTCGACGTTCCCCATGCCCGATTTGCCCGGACTTCCTTCGCCAGACCATATGGCCGCCGCCCTGCGTGCACGGTTGATGGACGGCGCCCGCACGCCTTTCGGCCACGTCGACTGGACGGCACGGACCGGCTCGACCAATGCCGATCTGCTGGCGCGCGCGCGCCAACGCGGCCCCGGCGCGGACGCCGTCCACGGCTCCGACACCCCGAAACCATGGCTGCTCGGCGCCCATTTGCAACAGACCGGACGCGGCCGCGCTGGACGGGCATGGCAAAACCGGCCGGGCGCGGCGCTGATGTTTTCCTGCGCATTCGATACCGTCCTGCCCCCTTCCCACCTGCCCGTCCTGTCTCCGCTGGCCGGCCTGGTGGCGTGCGAAGCCCTGCGCGCCATTGCCGGCGCGGCCGGCGAACGCCTGTGCGTCAAATGGCCCAATGACGTGCAATGGGGCGACGCCAAGCTTGCGGGCGTATTGGTCGAAACCACGCGCAATCCGGCTGGCCGGCACGCCGGCCACACCGTGGTCATCGGCATGGGCATGAACCTGTGCGACGCCGAAGACTTGTCCCGTACCCTGCAGCGCCAGATAGCGGACTGGACCTCGACGGGCAGCGACGTCGCGCTTAGCGACGTCGTCTGCGAAGTCGCCATGGCGTGGCGCAATGCCCTGGCCGAAGTCGAACGCGACGGATTCGCCGGGTTCGTCGGGCGATTCAGGCGATTGGATGCCCTGGAGGGGCGCGACATCCAGGTGCTGGACAAGGGTACCGTCCTGCACCACGGCCTGGGGTGCGGCGTGGACGCGCAAGGACGCCTGCGGATCCGCACCTGGGAAGGCGAACTGCCGGTGTCGGTCGGCGAGATTTCGGTGCGGCCCGCATGAAAACCATCATCCTGATCGACTCCGGGAATACGCGGCTGAAGGTGGGGGTTGTCGAAGGTGCTGGCGATGCGAACCTCCACGCCCACGCGCTGGACAACGACGACATCCGTGGCTTAAAGAACTGGCTCGCTACACTATCCGGCGCGCCTGTCGCCGCGTTGGGCACCAACGTCGCGGGCCCGGCGCGCCCCGCCGCTATCGAAGCGGCCTTGGGCGACATCCACTGCCCCGTGCGCTGGATCGTGCCGCAGGTGCACGCCTATGGATTGACCTCGCGCTATACGCAGCCAGGACAACTGGGCGCGGACCGATGGGTGTCGATGCTGGGCGTGCTGGCCAGACGCGATGCGGTTAAGAACGGGGCATCCGA
>NZ_JBMQQZ010000103.1:0-109946 GCF_057362025.1 Bordetella sp.
CTATGGGTTTCCGGAGATGGCTGCGGGACAGGCGCGGCGCATCGCCCAGGCGGCGCGTGTCACCAATCCAGGCTGCTACCCGACCGGGGCGATCGCCCTGCTGCGGCCGTTGGTGCAGGCCGGCCTGTTGCCCCGCGACTATCCGGTGGCCGTTTCGGCGATCTCCGGATACTCGGGCGGGGGAAGGGCGGCGATCGAGGCCCACGAGGCAGGCGCATCGCCGTCCGTGGCGCCTTCCCAGGTGTATGGATTGGCACTGGAGCACAAGCACACGCCAGAGATGCAACTGCATGCGGATCTGGAGCACCGGCCCTTCTTCGTGCCGGCCTATGGCGCGTATCGGCAGGGGATCGTGCTGACGGTACCCATCGAGTTGCGCCTGCTGCCGGCCGGCGTCGACGGCGAACGATTGCACGCCTGCCTGGCGAGCCGGTATTCCGGCGAGGCCCATGTCCAGGTGATGCCGCTGGCGCAGGCCGAGGCGACGACGCATCTCGATCCCCAGGCATTGAATGGAACCAACGACCTCAGGTTGGCCGTGTTCGTCAACGCCCGGCGTGGGCAGGTGCTGCTGGCCGCCATCTTCGACAACCTGGGCAAGGGCGCATCCGGTGCCGCCGTGCAAAACCTGGATTTGATGCTGGGTGACGCATGAGGGGGGTTTGGCGGCGGCATCCATCGACGGGATCGATCATTCACCGCGATATTTTTCATTTCCGGCCATCGTCATTCGTCTATAGCCTTACGTCGCCGCCCATTCCGACGGCGATCGCCATAAGGCGATGCCGTGACCTTCGATGCGGCGCACTGGACAACGATAAAGGAGACAACGATGGCACCGGACAATCTGGCGCGCCGCCGCATGCTGAAGCAATCCTGCGCCGCGTTGGCGGCGTGCGCGACCGCGCCCGTCGCATGGGCGGGGCAGACAGGCGATAGCGCGCGACCGCGCATGATTCGCTCCGCGGCCAGCGACGGTGTCGCCCTTGCCGTGTTCGAAGCCGGCAATCGCGCCGGCCCGCCCATCGTATTCGTCCATGGATTCTCGCAAAGCCACGAAAGCTGGGACAGGCAATGGCATGATCCCCTATTGCTTCGCGATTTCCATCTCGTGGCGTATGACTTGCGCGGCCATGGGCAGTCGGATAAGCCGCTGGTGCC
Organism: Bordetella sp.; assembly: GCF_057362025.1. Taxonomy (NCBI): domain Bacteria; kingdom Pseudomonadati; phylum Pseudomonadota; class Betaproteobacteria; order Burkholderiales; family Alcaligenaceae; genus Bordetella; species Bordetella sp. The sequence continues at coordinate 1,162 of NZ_JBMQQZ010000103.1, forward strand.
GGAAGCCTACCGCGATCCGCGAAGATGGGCGGACGATCTGCATACCGTGATCCATGCAACATGCCGTGCCAAGCCATCGGTGGTGGCATGGTCCTATGGAGGACGGGTCATCAACGACTACCTGGGCGTCTACGGCGACGGAGAACTGCACGCGATCAACTACGTGGCGGCGACTTCCACCGGCGACCGCGCCACGCTGGGACGTTCCTATGCGCTGCTCATCGACATGCTGTCGGATGACCCGGCCACCGCGCAACGCGGCACGGAAGCCTTCCTGCGCGCGTGTTTCGAACATCAGCCCTCGGCGGCCGCGATGGCCGAGATGGTGCGCTTCAACAATGAGACGCCGGTTGCCGTGCGTAAGCTGCTGGGCGGCCGTCCGGCGCAATACGATGATGTCCTGCAGCAGGTCCGGATCCCTGTCCTGGTCACTCACGGCGAGCAGGACCAGATCTCCGCGGTTGCAATGAGCCGGCATACCGCCTCGAAAATCGCGCAGGCGCGGCTTTCGCTGTACCAGGGAGTGGGCCATGCCACTTTCTACGAGGATGCACCGCGCTTCAACGGCGAACTGGTCTCACTCGCGCGCGAGTAGCAAAACCGCATCCGCCATTCTGGTTGCCATTTAAAACCGATGCGTCTTCGATCCATCCGGTTTTGTTTTTGCAACTGGTATGGGGATCAGGAGCAGCGTGTCTTCATTACGGTGCGCCAGTGCCGACGGTCACTTATGCCCATGCCGGCTGGCCTGGGGTATGTGCCTTGGGCGCCGCGGTGAGCCTATCCGCCTTGGTGTTCTGGGCGGCGTCGCGCCGCGCGATGCCGGTGGATAGCCGGTGACGGGCCCTTGCGTCATCGCCTGGGGATGCGTCGGCTTCCACGCGCGGAGGCGCCGGGTCTAGGGACCCACGGGCAGTGCGTCGATCGCCGCTCCCAGATCCGCGACATGGACCATCAATGCGCGGGCGCGGCGCAGGGTCTGGTACTGGTGCAGCACGGCATGCCACCGGGGCGAGCTCAGCAATGCTTGCCAGACCGGGATCAGTTGCAGCGCGTCCACCGGCTGGTTTTGCGCCAGCCGGCTGGCGTAGTCCAGGCTCGCCGGCGCGGACAGCAGTTGCATGCGGCTGGCGGCGCTGAGCAGCCGTGGCGCCGCATCCGCGGGCATGTCACAGCAATAGAGCACCGGCGTGCCGATATCGTCCGCATCCGCGTCCGCATCGAGCGTTCGCAGCGAGGCGCCGCGCAGGCACAGGACGCCTTGTTGCGTCGTGAAGGGATACAGGGTGTTGGCATCGGCCCCCGCAAGCAGGCGCAGGCCGCGCAACAGGCGAGGAAAGTCCGTGGCCGCGGCGTCGATGGACGCCTTCGCCTCTACCAGCAGGCATACGTCCCATGCTGCCCCCGCATCGGCGTTGCCGGCGGCGGACGCCGTGCCGCAACCGTCGGCGGTTTGCGCGACGGATCCAGGCATTCGCGCGATGGGCGCCGCGCGTCGCAGCAGCACGGCGTCCCATTCCGTCTTGGCGCGATCGGCGCTGCCCGGAATCGAGGCCGGCACGCACATGGACGTGACGACCCGGTAGGCGTCGGCGCCTGGGGCGGCGTTAAGGCGCCGGGCCAGCCTATGCAGCGCTTGTGCGGCCGCTGCCTCGACCGCCGCGCCGCGCTGCTGCGTGGTTCGGCCCTGTTCGATGGCCGCGGCGCTGCCCGCGCGCGGACCGTTGCGGTCCAGCAGCGCCCGGTGTTGGCGCACCAGGTCGTCCGATGCCAGCGCTTCGAGGCGCTGCAACCGTTGCAGCGCCGGACTGTCGAGCAGCCTGGCCAAGCCGCGTTGCAGCCGGGCATCCGGCACGGTGTCGGCGGCGAGCATCAGTTGCCGGGCAGCGGCGGCCAGCGCAGTCCATGACGCCGAAGACGCGAGCCCGTGCAGGCGCGCCAGTGGCGCGGGCAGCGGGGCTGTCTGCCGTCCTTTTCCCGGATGGGCGACGGCATCGACGGTGGAGCGTACCCGCCGGCGATCGCTATCGGCGTGGGCCGATAGCGATGCGTATTCGCGCACGTGCGCAACGCGGTGGCGGAGCACCATGGCTTGAAAGGCAGGGTCGCCGTGCTCCGCGCGCATGGCGTCGCGGATCAGGCGCGCCAGCGCCTGCACGAAAAGGTGTTGCTGCGCCATATCCGGCGCGTCGCCTTGAGCTTGAGCCGCGCGGGCGCGATCGATCGTCACGGCCAGCATCGCCGCCGGATTGGCTGCCAGGGTCTCCGCCGAAGCCGTGGCCATCGCGGCCACGCGGTAAGGCCGGGCAACGGTGCGCAGCACCTGCCCTAGCAAGGCGGGGCGGAGTGATGGAGGGCAGGACATATCGGCCGTGGCCCCGGCTTGCGGCATTGCGGGCGGCCGGGTAGGGGGTTGGACGATATGCAGTGTAGCGGCGATGGGCGGCCGCCGATCCTACGGGACTTCCGCCAAAGGCCGCGGGATATGAGGGGCGGCCCCGGTCCTGCGGTCCAAGGCCAGTGCCAGGAATTCCGCCGCGCCCGCGAATACGCCTATCGCCGCGATGACGCCGCGGTCCAGGATGGCCGCTCCCACGGCGCTGCCGATGGAGAATCCCAGATACATCGTCGACGTGTTCAAGGCCAAGGCGACCGATGCCTGCGAGGCATCTCCGGCGGCGATCAGGCGTGCCATCTGGGCCGGGAAGAAAGCCCAGACCGTGAAGCCCCACAGCACCACGCCAACCAGTACCGGAATGAGCGCCGCCTTCGGCGCGAGCACGGCCGCGAGCGCAAGCAGCCAGAACGAAAGGGCGAGGACGACGAGCGACGCGCGCGCCACGCGCCTGGATCCGTAGCGGTCGTTCAGCGTGCCGCCCGCCGTGACGCCGAGCGCGGCGGCCAGCCCCCACAGAGAGACGGTCGCGTTGATGCCGGCCGCTTCGAATCCCAGGACATGCGCCAGATAAGGCGCGATATAAGGGTAGGCGGCGTAGGCGCCGATGGACCAGAACAGGCTGACGGCGAGCAGGCGCAGCACGGCCGGTTGTCGAACGACGGCCGCGCGCTGTGCCAGCGTCGCGACCGGGATCGCGGCGCCGGCGTCCCGCGCGACGCCCAGGCGGATACCGGCCATGGCAGTCAGGCTCATGACCCCGACGGCCAGGAAGGTCGCGCGCCACCCGAAGGCATGGCCCACCACCGCGCCCAGGGGCAAGCCCAGGGCGATGGCCAGTGTCATGCCGCCGCTGACGATCGCCAGCGCCCGCCCACGCTTGTACGGCGGGACGATGACCCCGGCGAGTGCATTCGCATTGGGCACGTAAAGACCGGAGGCCACCGCCATCAGGATGCGCGCGCCCATCAGTACGCCGAAATGCGGCGACCATGCCGCTACCAGGTTGCCCGCGGCGAACATCGCCATGGCGAAGAGCAGGGTATCGCGGCGTTTCAGGCGGGCGCTCAGCACCGTGGATATCGGCGAACTCAGGGACATCGTCAGCGTAAAGACGATGACCAGCAACGCCACTTCCGGGACGCTCATGCGGAAATCCGCCGCCATGGTGGACAGCAGCGGCGCGATCATGAACCCTTCGGTCCCGATGGCGAAGGTACCCAGCGCCAGGAACCAGGCTGGGGCCAGTGTTTCCGTGGCGGCTTTCATACCGGAATCGGGTTCTCAGCGATGCTTTGGTTGAACGCATGCACGAACGCGTGTTCGTTCACACCGGGGTTGTCGCGCATGCCGCGAATGGCGTCGACGAAAATTTCCGGTTGGTCGCCTGCCAGACCCTTCATCGTTTCGGCGATGAAGGCCTCCAGCGGCATCGCGCGCGGATCGCCGCTCTTTTTGATGAGATCGGTATCGACCCATGGCGGCGCGATTTCCTGCACCGTCACATTGGTATCCCGCAGCATGAAGCGTTGGGACAGTGCGTAGGAATGCAGCGCCGCCTTGGATGCCGAGTACACCGCATTGGTGGCGATGGGGACGTACGCCAGTACCGACGTGTTATGGATGATCGTCGCGCGCGGCTGCGCCTTCAAGTGTTCGATGAGCGCGGACGTCAGCCGGATCGGGCCCAGCAGGTTGGTATCGAGGATGCCGCGGGAAACCGCGTCGTCGATCAGGCCGGCAGGGTTGTCGAACGGCATGATGCCCGCGTTGTTGATCAGGACATCCAGGGCCGGGTAGTCCGCGACCAGTCTGGCCGCCACGTGGAGGATGTCCTTCGGATCGGAAATATCCAGCTCCACGCCGTCGATTCCGGGATGGGTGGCAGCGATTTCATCGAGCAGGGCCTTGCGCCGGCCGGCCACGATGACTTTATTGCCCAATGCGTGGAAGGCTTGCGCCAGGGCGCGGCCGATTCCGGAGGTGCCGCCGGTGATGAGGATGGTGTTGCCGGTGAGTTTCATGTCGGGTTGCGTCATCGAGGATGTAAGCGCGGGGGACGTCCACGCGCCGTGCTATTGCGCCACTTTGATGCAAAACCGACGTATCTCAAATGTCGTTTATCCGTCATTTACAGACATTGCGGCCGATATTGACGTTTGACCGTTGGGAGTGGCGTGTATACACTCATCCGACATTTCAAGACAAGAGGGGCTCATGCGCCAGATCGGCTTGGTCCTGGAGGATGGATTCCAGGTAATGGGGCTATCCGCGTTGTCGGCATTCGAAATGGCGAATGCGCGGCTGGGTCACGAGGGTTATCGCATGACCTTCCTGTCCGAAAAAGGCGGCATGGTGCGTTCCACCATGAACGCCGGTATCGAGACCGTCGCGCTCGGCGTCATGCCCGATACGCTGCTGGTGGCCGGAGAGCTGCTGCCGGGCCCGGTGACGCCCGCGCTAAAGGCCTATATCGTGCGCGCCGCCCGGGAAGCACGGCGGCTCGCGGGACTCTGTACGGGCGCATTCGTCCTTGCCGAGGCCGGGGTGCTGGACGGGCGCACGGCCACCACGCACTGGGCGCATGCCCGTCGCCTGCGGGAACGCTATCCGCGCGTGCAGGTCGACGAGGATCGTATCTTCGTCCAGGATGGCAACATCTGGACTTCGGCCGGCATGTCCGCGGCGATCGATCTGGCCTTGGCGCTGATCGAGGACGATCACGGCGCCCCCCTGGCACGCGAGGTGGCCCGCCGGCTGGTCGTCTATCACCGGCGTCCCGGAGGCCAATCGCAGTTTTCCGCTCTGTTGGAATTGGAGCCGCGCTCGGACCGGATCAGGCGCGCATTGACCCACGCCAAGGAAAACCTGCGCAATCCCCTGACTGTCGAAGAGCTGGCGGATGCGGCGAGGCTGTCGCCGCGCCAATTCAGCCGTGTCTTTCGCGAGGAAACGGGGCAGTCTCCCGCCAAGGCGGTCGAGACGTTGCGGCTGGAGGCTGCGCGCGCCATGCTGGAGGACGGCCGTCATCCCATGGATATCGTGGCCCGCGATACCGGTTTCGCCGACCGCGACCGCATGCGGCGGGCGTTCATCAGGACATACGGACAAGCGCCGACCAGCTTCAGGCGCAGCTTGCGCCTGATGGGGGCCGATGCGGAGTGACTGAATCCATGGCCGCCGGGATGAGCCAGCGCGGCCGGTTTTTTTGGACCGTATCTTGGGCCAACCGGCGGACACGGTTTCGATGAAGTGCGAAGGGCTGTCGCCGGGCCTTGCCGAAGCATTGCAAATTTTGCTGCCCGCGCCTGAGCGGGCTGGCGGCGCGCGGATGCCCGGCAATACCGGGTCTGCGGGTTGCTGGGAAGGCTTGGTCGGGAGCCCCCCACGAATCCGAATTCGCCGCTTTGGAGATAGCCATGACCGATACGAAACGTCCCGCCCCGCCTTTTTCCGCCCAGCAGCAGGACCACACCCCCGGGCGCACCGCCGAGATGGCGCCGCAGCCCGATCACGGCGAGAAAACCTATCGCGGCTCGGGACGCCTGTCCGGCAAGGCTACCGTCATCACCGGAGGCGACAGCGGCATTGGCAGGGCCGTGGCCATCGCCTATGCCCGCGAAGGCGCCGATGTGCTGATCGCGTATCTCACCGAAGACGACGACGCACGCGAGACCGCGCGCTGGGTGGAGGAAGCCGGGCGCAAGGCGGTGCTGGTGCGCGGGGACATTACGGACCCGGCGCATTGCAAGGAAATCGTCGAGCGGGCCATGCGGGAGTTCGGCCGGCTCGATGTGCTGGTCAACAATGCGGCGTACCAGATGAGCTATCCGTCGCTGGAAGCGATCAGCGACGAGGAATGGAACAAGACCTTCGATACGAACATCGGTGCCATGTTCAGGATCACGCGTGCGGCGGTCTCTCATATGAAGCCCGGTGCGGCGATCGTCAATACGACCTCGATCAACGCGGACCGCCCGAATCCCGGCCTGATCGCCTACGCCGCGACCAAGGGCGCGATCCAGAACTTCACCGCCGGCCTGGCCCAGCTGCTGGCGGAGAAGGGCATCCGGGCGAACTGCGTCGCCCCGGGACCCATCTGGACACCGTTGATTCCGTCGACGATGCCGCCGGAAAAGGTCAAGGACTTCGGCAAGCAGGTTCCGATGAAGCGTCCCGGGCAACCTGCCGAGCTGGCGGCCGCCTATGTGATGCTGGCCTCCGACGAGGCCAGCTACATATCCGGCGCGACCATCGCGGTAACCGGCGGCGCGCCCATTATCTGAGAGGGAAAGCAGTGAGGCCGCGGGACGCGTCCGGGGCTTGCCGTCCACGGGGCTTGCCATCTCGTGCCTGTCTGTTTATGATTGAGTGTTCACTCATTTATGGAAGGCATATGGCACGCCCACGCAGCGAGGATAAGCGCGAGGCGATTCTGGCTGCGGCGGCACAGGCCCTCGCGGTGGACGGCGTTGCCGCGACGACGGCGCGTATCGCCAAGCTGGCTGGCGTCGCGGAAGGAACCGTGTTCACCTATTTCGCCAACAAGGACGCCTTGCTGAACGAGCTGTACGTGTCCCTGAAGGCCGGGCTGCGGGCGGCGATGATGACGGACTTTCCGCGCCGCGCCTCCCTGGCGCGCAGGGTTCGCCATGCATGGGATGCCTATCTGGACTGGGGCCTGGCCCACCCGGATGGCCGCCGCGCCTTGCGGCAGCTCGACGTAAGTGGCCGTATCGATGCGCAGCATCGTGCGGCCGGCGCGGAGGGATTCAGCGAAATCAGGACGATGCTGAGCGAACGGTCCCCCGACGCGAAAGCGTCGCCGACCGACGCGGCCAAGATATTCACGGGGGCGCTTTTCACCTCGCTGGCGGAGACGGCGATGGAATTCATCGCGCGCGATGCCGCCAATATCGACGTCTACCGCGACCGCGGGTTCAAGGCCTTGTGGGCCATATTGAAGGCGGACTGAAAAGGGGCGGGATCGGCTCGCATAGCGTTGCGGGCGAATTTTGCCTTTATAAATGAGTGAGTACTTAACCAATTAAATGACGGAATCGATCAAGGAGTCCGATATGTCCAAAGTCTGGCTGGTTACCGGTGCCGCGCGCGGCCTGGGGCGTTCCATCAGCGAAGCGGTGCTGGCCGCCGGCGACTGCGTTGTCGCGGGTGCCCGCGACCCCGCAACACTGTCCGATCTGGTGCAACGCCATGCGGATCGCATCCGTCCGGTTGCGCTCGATGTGAAGGACGCGCACGCCGCGCAGGCCGCGGTGGAGACTGCGCTGTCGGTCTACGGTCGACTCGATGTGCTGGTGAACAACGCGGGCTACGGCCACACTTTGCCCTTCGAGCAGATGACGGCGGAGGACTTTCGCGACCAGGTGGAAACGAACCTGTTCGGCGTGGTCAACCTGACCCGTGCGGCGCTACCTGCCATGCGGGCGCGGCGGCGCGGCCATATTTTCCAGGTGTCATCGGTGGGTGGGCGCACTTCGACGCCGGGGCTGTCGGCCTACCAGGCCGCGAAGTGGGCGGTCGGAGGGTTCAGCGACGTCGTGGCGAAGGAGGTTGCGCACCTGGGGATCAAGGTATGCACGCTGGAGCCAGGCGGGATGCGTACGGAGTGGGGCCGTACCGCCAGGACGCCGGAGGACAGCGTCTTGCCCGACTATGAACCATCGGTCGGTCGGGTGCTCGAACTGCTGGGCGGTTATATCGGAAAGGAACTGAGCGATCCGGCGAAGATCGCCGCTTTGTTGGTGGAGTTGTCCAACCGCGGGGACTTGCCCCTGCGCCTGCTGTTGGGCGGGGATGCGTTGTACGTCTGCGAGCAGGCCGAGGCGCAGCGCGAGCAGGAGCTGCGGGAATGGCGCGATACCACGCTATCCACGCATTTCCCGGATGCCAGGCTGCCGGAGGGCCTGGATGCGTTGAAGCGCCGCGCGTGATATGCGCGGTGCCCATTGCCGGACTTGTCTTCGGCTTTCCACAGCGACGCAGGCGTCCGCGAAATGATGCGGCCTGGCGGCGTTCGATGGACGTCACGCCGCCGCGATGCTGTCGAGCGCATGCATGGCATCGTCCGGCAGCCGTATGCCGCCGGCGGCAAGGTTTTCCTTCAGATGCGCCGGCGACGATGTGCCCGGTATCAGGAGGATGTTCGGTGAACGCCGCAGCAGCCAGGCCAGGGCGACCTGGAAGGGCGTCAGATCCAGCCGCTGCGCGACATCGGACAGCGTGGACGATTGCAAGGGGCTGAAGCCACCGAGCGGGAAAAAGGGAACATAAGCGATGCCGGCGGCGTTCAGTTCGTCGATCAGGGCATCGTCATCCCGGTGCGCGACGTTGTAGTTGTTCTGAACGCAGACGATGTCGCAGATGCGGCGTCCTTCCTCGACCTGCGCGGCGGTGACATTGCTCAGCCCGATGTGGCGCACCAGGCCCTGCTGCTGCAGCGCCGCGAGCGGAGCGAGCAACGGTTCGATCGTCCCTTCCGCGGGGACGTGCGTGTCGAACATAATGCGCAGATTGACGACGTCCAGTACGTCCAGCCCCAGGTTGCGCAGGTTGTCGTGCACCGCCTGGGTCAGCTCCTGGGGCGTGAAGGCAGGCAGCCAGGCGCCGTCGTCGCCGCGGCGCGCGCCGATCTTGGTGACGATAACCAGATCGTCGGGATAGGGCGCGAGCGCTTCGCGGATCAGCTGGTTGGTGATATGCGGGCCATAGAAATCGCTGGTGTCGATATGGTCGACGCCGGATGCGACGGCTTCGCGCAGAACGGCCAAGGCGGCCTGGCGGTCCTTGGGCGGGCCGAATACGCCCGGTCCGGCAAGTTGCATCGCGCCGTACCCGACCCGCTTTACCTGGCGATGGCCGAGTGCATGGGTGCCGGCTTGATCGATGGAGGGCATGGTGCAGTCCTTTCGAGTGAACGAGGCCTTCACGATAGCCAGCTTCAGGCTGCGCGATAATCCCGTACAATCCGTACGGGCTGTGCGGAATTGCGAACAATGGCGGGCGATCGATGAAAGTGGACCTGAACGACTTGAACGCCTTTGTCGCGGTGGCGCGTGCCGGCGGATTTCGTGATGCCGCCCGGTCGAGCGGCACGAGCCCGTCGGGATTGAGCGAGGCGGTACGGCGCCTTGAGGCGCAGGTCGGGGTGCGGTTGCTCAACCGGACGACACGCAGCGTGGCGCCGACCGAAGCCGGCGCGGGCTTGCTCGCGCGGCTGTCGCCGGCCTTGAACGAAGTGCAGGCGGCGCTCGATACGGTCAACGGGTTCCGCGACAGGCCCGCCGGTACGCTAAGGCTGAACGTGCCGGTCAGCGTGGCGAGGCTGGTCTTGCCCGCCATCGTTCCGCCTTTCCTGGCCGCGTACCCGGAGATCGTCCTCGATATCGTCGCCGAGGAAAGCTTCGTCGATGTATTGGCCGCGGGTTGCGATGCCGGCATACGCTACGAAGAACGCCTGGAACAGGACATGATCGCGGTCCCCATCGGCCCCCGCGTCCAACGCTTCGCGGCGGCCGCCTCGCCTGGCTATCTGGATCGACATGGCCGACCCACGCATCCGCGCGAGCTGGTGCATCACGCCTGTTTGCGCGGCCGCTTCCCGAGCGGCGCCATGCCGCCATGGGAATTCGAGAGGAATGGCGAAGTGGTGCGTGTCGAGCCCACCGGGCCGCTCGTCGTGCGGATAGGCGGCGGGGTCGACCTGGCGGTGGACGCTGCGCTTGGCGGGACGGGCATCGTTTATCTGTTCGAGGATTGGCTGCGGCCGCTTTTGGATAGCGGTGCGTTGAAACCCGTCCTGGCGCCCTGGTGGCCGCGCTTTTCCGGGCCATTTCTTTATTATCCCGGTCGGCGCCTGATTCCCGCGCCATTGAAGGCTTTCGTGGATTTCATCAGGAGCCCGGCGGCGGCGAGCGCCTCGTCCTGATCTGCCGCGGCCGGAATGCCGCGGACGGGCGGATCAGGGGCGCAGCTTGCGGCGTTCGTTCTCGTAGGCGTCGTAGCTCATGGCGCTTTCCTCCATGCAACGCTGCCGATCCAGCATATCCGTTATCTGAACGCATTGGAATTGCCGCCGACCCTGGGCGACGTCGTACGCGTGCTTCCAGGTGCATGCGGTGGTCAGGATCAAGGCAATCAGGCCCATGGAAAACAATATCGAATTCAAACGCACGAGACTTCCTGAAGAGGGGGAACCAGGCGAGGGCCGCTCACGGCGAGGGCCGGGCGGGCAGGGCGGGATGAGTCACCGCCGGTCGGCATGGGTTCACGCAGGACGGTCTTGCGCCGGGGATTGCCGGCGTTGAATCAATGTCGGGCCCGGCGTGCGGGCGTGGGGCCACCGGTCGGGGCCGTCCTACGCACGCTTTCTGGGCGCCAGCGTCGAGATCGGCACGGGGGCCCTATCCTTTTCCGGCACGCGATGAAAGCGCCGCGCGATGTCCAGGAAGGCCGTTAAGGCGCTGGAGACGTAGCTGTCCGCGCGCCGGATGAACAGGGTTTCGGCGCGTGCCTGCTCGCGGGGCAGCCGGTGCATGGAAACGCGTCCGGCTTCGAACGCGGATTGCACCACGCCCCTGGGCAAGAGTGTCACACCCACGCCCGCGCCCGCGCAGCTGACAATGGCATCCAGGGACCCGAATTCCAGCGGGCGGGCGACGACAATGCCCATGCCAGCCAGCAATGTTTCCAGGCGCTGCCGATACGAGCAGCCGCGCTGGAAGACGATGGTTTTCAGATCCGCGACGTTGGCCAGATCCTTGATCGACCGTATGGCGGGGCTGGTGACCAGCACCAGTTCTTCCGTAAAGAGTCTTTCCTGGTGGATGTCCGGGTGATCGATCGGCCCGCTGACGAAGGCGCCGTCGAGCCGGCATTCCACGACGTCGCGCAGCAGCCCGGACGTGGTGCCGGTGCCCAGGGCCAGACGGACTTCCGGATACGCGCGGGCGAACTCGGTCAGCAACGGGGCCAGTCGGAGTGCCGTGGTGGTTTCCAGGCCGCCGAGTACCAGTGTGCCGGCGGGGGCGCCATCGTCCTTTGCCGCGGCCTGCGCTTCCGCGAGCAGCCTGGCGATGCGGCCGACGAAAGGCAGCATGCGCTGGCCTGCCGCGGTGATGGTGACCCCGCGCGCGTGGCGTTGAAACAAGGGGACACCGATTTCGTCCTCCAGCGCGCGGATGCGCGCGGTGACGTTGGATTGAACGGTGTGCAGCTCGCCGGCCGCCTTGTTCATGCTGCCGTGCCTGGCCACGGCGGGCAGCGTTTTGAGATCGGCGACGTCCATGGAATTTCCTGGGTGGAAGTACGTGCGCAAAGCGTAGCACCATATCATCAGGATCGATAGCCCATATCAAAATAAGTCGCTTCTGGAGATACCTTCGCAGGCGTAAGCTCTTATCATCGGAAGTGCGAGGACGACATCATGGACAGGGTCATGACGGACGAAGGCGGAGTCACCGATATGCGTGCGGTGGGGGCCCGGTGGGCCACATTGGCGGGTTTCTGCGCCAGCCTGGTCGGTATCGGGCTGGCGCGTTTCGCCTATACGCCCCTGTTGCCGGCCATTGTCGGTGCGCACTGGTTCGCCGCCTCGGTGGCTGCCTACCTGGGCGCGGCCAACCTGGCGGGCTATCTGGCCGGGGCCTTGCTGGGCCGGCCGATCGCGGCGCGCGTGCCGATCGCGATCACGCTGCGGACAATGATGCTGCTGGCAACTGCCGCGTTCTTCGCCTGTGCGTTCCCCGTTTCGTTCGGCTGGTTTTTCGCGTGGCGTTTTCTTTCCGGACTGGCGGGCGGCGCGCTGATGGTGCTGGCGGCGCCCACGGTCCTGCCGCTGGTGCCCGCCGCCCGGCGCGGTCTGGCCGGCGGCGTCATTTTCATGGGGGTAGGCATTGGCGTGGCGGCTTCGGGGACCCTGGTCCCGCTGCTGCTGCGCCAAAGCCTGCAGCATACCTGGCTGGGGCTGGGCGTGCTGTCGCTCGTCCTGACCGTCATCGCGTGGCGGGGTTGGCCCGACGGCGTCGAGGCCGGACGGGTGTCCGGGCCCGCCCAAGACGGCGGTCCCCAGGCGCGGACGACGTCCGCGCACGCCGATTCGCAGGGTCCGGCCACCGTTGCCGCGGCGCCGCGGCCGCGGCAGCACCGGGTGCCGCGCGTTCCGGCGCTGCGGGCCCTTTACGCGGAGTACGCGCTGAACGCAGCCGGTTGGGTGCCGCACATGATTTTCCTGGTGGATTACGTCGCGCGCGGATTGGGCCAGGGCTTGCAGGTAGGCGCCCAGTACTGGGTGCTGTTCGGTATCGGCGCGACAGTCGGGCCCGTGCTGGCGGGCGCGCTGGCCGATCGTATCGGCTTCGGCCGCGCGCTGCGGCTGGCCTTCACGCTACAGGCCGTGGGCGTGGTGATTCCCGCGCTGGGGCTGGGCACGGCCTGGTTGATGGCGTCCAGCGTGGTGGTGGGGGCATTCGTTACCGGGACGGTCCCGCTGGTGCTGGGTCGCGTGCATGAACTGCTGGCGCATCATCCTGCCCATCGTAATCCGGCCTGGCGCACGGCCACCGTGGCCTTCGCGCTGTTCCAGGCGGTCGCCGCCTACGCACTGTCTTTCGTTTTCAACCACACCGGCGGCGACTATGCCCTGCTTTTCACGATAGGCACGGCGTCCATGGTGCTGGCTTTGCTGATCGATCTGGTCTGGGCGAACCGGCGGCAGGATGCGTGAGGAGCCGACCGGCCCGCGCCGGCATTCGCGCCTGCGATCTGCGAGCGGGTACGGTGCTAGCGGGCTGGCTCGCGCACGGCGACCGTGTCGACGTCGTAGGTGAACAGCCATTCGTACCGTTCGCGCACTCGCTGCTCGTTCCACTCGCGTTCGACGTAGGCGGCGGCGCCCTCGGCGTGGGCCAGCGCGGGATTGTGGAAGCGGCGGGCGTTCTCGGCCGAGCCGCGCACGACGCGGGCCGTCCGTTCCTTGCGCAGATCTTCATAGCGGGCCAGCGCCAGGGCGGGGTCGCCCGGAAGTTCGGCCAGGCAGCGTGCCAGGATGTACCCATCCTCGATGGCCATCGCGGCCCCGGATGCGAGCATGGGCAGGGTGGGATGGCAGGCGTCCCCCAGGAGCGTGATACGGCCCTGGCGCCAGACGGGCAGCGGTTCGCGCAGCATCAGCGCCCATTTGAAGGGCTGGTCCAGCGCGCGAATCAGGGTATGGACATCGTCGTGCCAGCGGGCGAAGTCGGCCAGGCATTCCTCGACGGAACCCCGTTGGGTCCAGGACTCTACCTGCCAGTCGTCGCGTTCCAGGATACCGACGAAATTGACGAGTTCGCCGCGCCGCAGCGGATAGTGGATGACGTGGGCTCCCGGTCCCACCCAGTTCACCGCATAAGGTTCGCGCAGATGCGGCGGCAGCCTGCTGGCGGGGATAACGCCGCGCCAGGCCAGTGTCCCGGAAAATACCGCGTCGTCGGCGCCGAAGAGTTGCGCGCGGATGCGCGAATGCACGCCGTCCGCGCCCACCAGGACATTGCCCCGGCGGGTCCCGCCGCCGGCCAGCGTTGCGGTCACCGCATTGTCGTCCTGCCGCACCGATTCGACGCGAGCGTTCAGTTCGATGGCATCCGGGTCCAGCGAGCGGACGGCGTCGACCAGGGCGGCATGCAGATCGGCGCGATAGACCGTGAGATAGGGATAACCGTAGCGGGAGATCGATTCCGCTCCCAGGTCGAACAGCGGCCAGGTCTGTCCGCTGTTCCATAGCCGTATCCGCTTGCCCGCGGCGGTACTTGCCACGCTGCCCAGCGCTTGCGCCAATCCAAGCTGGAACAGCACGCGATTGGCGTTGGCGCTGAGCTGGAGACCGGCGCCCAGCTCGCGCAGCTGCGCGGCCTGTTCCAGCACGCGCACCTTGAATCCACGGCGCAGCAGCGCCAGGGTCGCCGTCAATCCGCCCAGGCCCGCCCCGGCGATCAGGATATCGGGATGGCTTGCACTATCGCTTTGCATGGGGAATTCCTTGTCCGGGTTGCACAGGCGGTATTTCAGCAAAACGGGGCTCAGAAGTGAATCTGCTTTATTCGCTCAGTTAACAACTAAAATTTGTCAATCGCCTTCGCGGCACTTCGGCCGATCCGATGAACTTCTCTTTGCGCCAGTTGCATGCCTTCGTCGCCGTGGCCCGCCACGCCAGTTTCACCAAAGCCGCGGAGCACTTGCACATTACCCAGTCCGGCTTGAGCGCCATGGTGCGCGAGCTGGAGGATCAACTGAACTGCCGTCTGTTCGAACGGACGACGCGCACCGTCCGCCTGACGCCGGCTGGCCGGCAGTTCATCCCGATCGTCGAACGTACCTTGCGCGATCTGGACGCGGCTGCCGCCGAGATGGCCAGCCTGGAACGGCCCGGCCGGTACCGTGCCCGCATCGGCGTCACACCGCTGATCGCCTGCAGCGTGATTCCGGAAGTACTGCGGCGCCTGCGCCGCGAGGTGCCGCAGGCCGATATCGACGTGGCCGACCTGGATCGTGCCCTGATACAAGGCCAGGTGGAAAGCGGCGAACTCGATGCGGGTTTCGGCGCATTTTTCAATCGCGTGTCCGGCATCCGGAGACGGGCGCTGTTCCAATGGCATCCCGTGCTTGCCGTGGCGCCCGGGACGCGGCGTTCCGCGGCCCCGATCGCCTGGGACGATATTCCCAGGCAGGGCCTGGTCTCGCTGCCGCGCGGCAATCCGATCCAGCAACTGGTCGATCGGAAGCTGCGGACGGTCCCTGGCGACGGCGCGAGCGGGCGCACGGTAACGCAC
This sequence comes from Bordetella sp., assembly GCF_057362025.1. NCBI lineage: Bacteria > Pseudomonadati > Pseudomonadota > Betaproteobacteria > Burkholderiales > Alcaligenaceae > Bordetella > Bordetella sp. The sequence goes on from NZ_JBMQQZ010000103.1 coordinate 16,384, forward strand.
CTGGAAACGGCGATGGCGCTGGTAGAGGCCGGCCTGGGGCAGGCCGTCGTGCCCTCGTTCGCGGCGCTGGCGGGTTCGCGATGGCGCGTGCGCTTCCTCCCGGTAACGCCGGGTGTCACGCTGGACTACTACTGCATTACGCGCGCCGGGCGACCGGCATCACCCCTGGTGGACCGGTTCGCCGCCGTATTCGCCGACGTCGCCCGTGACCGCATGGATGCGGGCGCCTGATGCCTGTGCGGCAAAAGGGCGCGGGCGCGTCGGCGTGCCGTATGGGCGCTGTCCGGGAACGATGCCCGCGCCGCTGCGGCGGGCGATTCAGCCGATGGACGCGAAGTATTTCGCCGGCGGTTTGCCCACGGCTTTCTTGAACATGGTGATAAACGCCGTGACCGACTCATAACCCAATTGTTCGGCCACCCGCTGGACGGTCTGGCCCGCGGCCAACTGGCGCAGGGCGATGATCAGGTGCAGTTGCTGGCGCCAGCGGCCGAAGGTCAGGCCGGTTTCCTGGCGAACCAGCCTGGCCAGCGATCGCTCGCTCATGGCGACCAGCCTGGCCCAGTCCGCGAGCGTGCGGCGGTCGGCGGGGCGATCGGAAAGCATCGTCGCGATCCTGCGCATGCGCGGTTCGTCGGAGGTCGGCACGTGCAGATGCTCCACCGGCATGGTGGCCAGCTCTTCCAGCAGCACGACGGCCTTGCGGCCGGTGGGGCTGTCCGCCGCGTAGTCCGATGGCTGTCCGGCCATGTCCAGGATCAGCGCCTGTACCAGCGGCGAAATCGCCAGGGTGCAGCAATCGGAAGGCAGGCATCCGGCGCCGGGCTGGACGTACAGATAGCAGATACGCGCATTGGCGGTGGCGCGGACCCTGTGGGGCATCATGCCGGGTACCCAAACTGCATACCGCGGGGGCACCATCCAGATGGCGCCGGCCACTTCACATGTCACGCCGCCTTTCAACGCCAGAATCAGTTGGCCCTGGCGATGCCGGTGCACGGGTATTTCGCTGCCGTAATCCGTGGTTTCCAGGCGTATGCCGATCACCGGGCCGGTGGCCCCATCCAGATTGAAGTCCTTGAACAGCGCGTCCAGCAGCATGGGGCAGACCAGTAGTGCAGATTGGCAGATTTTAGAGATTTGTTGGCATGGTATCTAAATTCATGCGCGTCCAGGAAGGGTAAGGTAGCGGGGTGTTGTTCATTGCCGTTGTTGATATTCCATGTCTTCGCAAACCCTACGCCTTCCCGTCGCCAGGCCGATCCTGCTTCTCGCCGGTCTGCTGCTGATCGCCTGCGTCCTGCGCGCGCCGGTCACGGGCGTCGCTCCCGTTCTGGATCTGATCCAGGCCACTTATGGGCTGACACGCGCCCAGGCCGGCCTGTTGACCACGCTGCCTCTGGTGGCCTTCGGCGTTATTTCGCCGTTCGCGGCCTCGCTGGCCCGCGCTTACGGGCTGGAACGCGCGCTGTTCGGCGCCTTGGTGCTTATCGTCGCCGGCATGGGGGTGCGCTGGGCGGGACCCTTGTGGGCCCTGTACGTGGGCACGGCGCTGATCGGGGCCGGAATCGCGGTTGCGAACGTACTCGTCCCCAGCCTGGTCAAGCGCGATTTTCCGGCCAGGGTGCCGACGGTCACCGGCATGTGCGCGCTGATGATGGGCGCGGTCGCTGCCGGCGCATCGGCGATCGCGGTGCCCCTTGCCGATGCCTATGGCTGGCGCGCCGTGCTGGGCGGCTTCATCGTGCTGCCGTTGCTCGCGCTGGCGATATGGCGTTCGCAGCTGGGCGCGCATACCGCGCCGGCCAAGGGCACCGCGGCCATGCCGCACGGCGGGCGCGTCTGGCATTCGGCGATTGCCTGGCAGGTGACGCTGTATATGGGGATCAACTCGCTGCTGTATTACGTGCTGGCGGGATGGCTGCCGGTCATCCTGACGGAGCAGGGTTTTACCGCCGCCGAGGCGGGCTCGATGCACGGCCTGATGCAGCTCTCGTGCGCCTTGCCCGGCCTGGTGCTGGGCGCGGTCGTCAGCCGCATGAAGAACCAGATATGGATTTCCGCCGCGATGGCCCTGGCCATTGGCGTTTCGTTATTGGGATTCATGTACGCGCCGGGCTGGTCGACGGTATGGGCGGCTCTGTTCGGCGCCGGTTCCGGCAGCGCGATCATCCTGTCGCTGATGTTCATGAGCCTGCGCGTGGCCAGCGTGCAGCAGGCCGCCGCGCTGTCGGGGATGGCCCAGGGGATAGGCTACCTGCTGGCCGCCTGCGGTCCCACGCTGGCCGGCAAGGCGCATGACGTGGCCGGCAACTGGCATACGGTGATGATGGGCGGCGTGGTGCTGGCCATGGTGATGGCGGTGTTCGGGGCGCTGGCCGGCCGCGCACGCCAAATGCCGGCTGGTCCCGCGCCAGCCCGGCACTAAGCCGGGCTGGCCGCCGCGTCAGCCGGCATTGACGGCTTGCGGGCGCCGGGGCAGCTTCCAGTTCGGCCGCACGAAATGGCAGGTATAGCCGTTCGGTATCCGTTCCAGATAGTCCTGGTGTTCCGGCTCGGCTTCCCAGAACGGGCCGGCCTCGGCCAATTCCGTCACCACTTTGCCGGGCCACAACCCCGATGCGTCGACATCCGCGATCGTGTCTTCGGCGATGCGCTTCTGTTCGGCATTGGTGTAGTAGATCGCCGAACGATAGCTCGTGCCGACGTCGTTGCCCTGGCGGTTGCGCGTGGTGGGATCGTGGATCTGGAAGAAGAACTCCAGCAGCTGTCGATAGCTGGTCTTTTCCGGATCGAAGACGATCTCGATCGCCTCCGCATGCGTGCCGTGATTGCGGTAGGTGGCGTTCGGCACATCGCCGCCGGTGTATCCGACCCGGGTGGAAATCACGCCGTCGAAGCGGCGGATGAGATCCTGCATCCCCCAGAAGCAACCCCCGGCGAGTACTGCGCGTTCGTGGTTCATTGAATGTCCTCCACTTGATCGAGATAGGCGCCATAGCCTTCCGCTTCCATTCGCTCTCGGGGAATGAAGCGCAGCGATGCCGAATTGATGCAGTAGCGCAAGCCGCCGCGGTCGCGCGGCCCGTCCGGAAACACGTGGCCGAGGTGGCTATCGCCATGGGTGGAACGGACTTCGGTCCGGATCATCCCATGCGTGGTGTCGCGCAATTCGTTGATGTTGGCCGGTTCGATGGGCTTGGTGAAACTGGGCCAGCCGCAACCGGATTCGTATTTGTCCGACGACGCGAACAGTGGTTCGCCGGAGACGATATCGACGTAGATGCCCGGTTCCTTGTTGTCCAGGTATTCGCCCGTGCCCGGCCGTTCGGTGGCGCTTTCCTGGGTAACCCGATATTGCTCGGGTGTGAGCCGGGAGATGGCTTCCGGGTCTTTGCGGTAGTCGGGCATGGTTCGCTCCTTGGAAACAGGGAAGGTCGATTAAATGGGGCGATTCGCGTCGTATTCAAGGTGTGCCATGCAGCGGTATCCATGGCAGCGGACGGCGTTGGCCGGGGCCAAGTATAAGAGGCGCAAGCGTCGCGTTCCCGCCGATGCGGGCTGCCATTGCCACTGCCTCTGCCGCCGCCGCGGCGCCGCCACCCGAGCGCCCGGCGCTATCCCGATGATTGACGTCGCCGTTCGGCGATAGACGCTCGCCGCGTTTGCGGTATACCCTGCAAGCGCCGGTCAGCGGGACCGGCTTATCCCACGCTGCGGCATTTTGACCTGACTCTTCGAAAGGATGCGCCATGAGCAAAATCAAGACGAAAGACGGCACCGAAATTTTCTACAAGGATTGGGGGACGGGACAGCCCATCGTTTTCCATCATGGTTGGCCGCTGAGCGCGGACGATTGGGACGCCCAGATGCTGTTCTTTCTGCACAAGGGCTATCGCGTGATCGCCCACGACCGTCGCGGCCATGGGCGTTCGTCGCAAACCGCGACCGGCCACGAGATGGACACCTATGCCGCCGACGTCGCCGAATTGGCCGCCGCGCTGGACCTGCGCGATGCCGTCCACATCGGCCACTCCACCGGTGGCGGCGAAGTGACCCGCTACGTGGCCCGTCATGGGAAGGGGCGGGTGGCCAAGGCGGTCCTGATAGGCGCGGTGCCGCCCGTCATGGTCAAAAGCGAGAAGAACCCCGGCGGCCTGCCGCTGGAGGTCTTCGACGGCTTTCGCGCGGCGCTGGCGGCGAATCGCGCGCAGTTTTTCCTGGATGTGCCGAGCGGGCCGTTCTATGGGTTCAACCGCGAGGGTGCCAAGGTCTCCGAAGGGGTGATCCGCAACTGGTGGCGCCAGGGCATGATGGGCGCCGCCAACGCCCACTTCGACTGCATCAAGGCTTTTTCGGAAACCGATTTCACCGAGGACCTCAAGCAGATCGACGTGCCCGTCCTGATCATGCACGGCGATGACGACCAGATCGTGCCCATCGCGGATTCGGCGCTGCTATCCGCCAAGCTGGTCAAGCACGGTACGCTGAAAGTCTACAAGGGCTATCCGCATGGCATGTGCACCACGCATGCCGATGTGATCAACGCGGACCTGCTTGCCTTCATCCAGGGATGATGACGCGGGCGCGCCCTGGCGAGGGCGCGCCTCGTTCGGCGCGCAGGCGACAGCCCCCGGCTAGCGCGATCGCGCTCCCGGCGAACGCCGGAAGCAATCGATGGCGTGATCGTTGACGATTCCCACGGCCTGCATCCATGCATAGACGATGGTCGGCCCGACGAACTTGAAGCCGCGCTGCTTCAGTTCCCTGGAAATCCGTTCGGAAAGCGGCGAGGTGGCAACCCAGGTCTTGCCGTCGTTCAGGATGGGTTGGCCATCGGTGAAGGACCAGCAGAAGTCGCTGAAACTCAGGCCCTTGTCCTGCATGTCCAGATAGATGCGCGCGCCGCCGATGGTGGCCTGGATCTTCGCGCGGGCCCGGATGATGCCCGGATTGCCCATGAGCCGCTCGATATCGCGCTCGCCGTAGCGCGCGACGATGGCGGGTTCGAAGCCCGCGAACGCCTCGCGGAAGGCGTCGCGCTTGCGCAGCACGGTGATCCACGATAGGCCGGCCTGGAAGCCTTCGAGCATCAGCATTTCCCAGAGCATGCGGCTGTCGCGTTGCGGCACGCCCCATTCCCTGTCGTGGTAGTCGCGCATCAGCGGATCGTCTTCGGCCCAGGCGCAGCGGTGCCGTCGGGTGGTGGTCATGGGGCAGGTCCGGTGAACGAATTGCGGCATTGTAGTGGTGGCCGTCCGCACCTGCCCGGCGCGAGAGACGATCGGATCAGCCCTTTGCCGGCGGGCGCTCCGCCAGGATGGCGTTGTCACGCCCGTTGATCATGAGGTCGCCGACCTGGGCGACGTCGGACGCGGCGATCTTGGACAGCAGATAAGCGACGATCCCGGCGGCGGAGGACGGCATCCAGTCCATGATGCCGTCCTGGGCAATCGGAGGGTGCAGGGGTTCCTGCTGTGCCGGCAGGGTTTGCGCATTGGGGTGGTTCTGCGCGGTAAGGGATAGGGTCACGGGAAAACTCCTGGGGTGAACGAGCGAGGTCCCTGAGTGCGGTCCTCGCCATGAAGGTTCCGCCGCATCCGGCGCGCGCCGGTACCGTTGGGCGGATGCGTGCGGAAGCCCCGATATGCACCTGACATTCCGCTGACGGCAATGCGCGACCCTGTGCCCAGCAGGGGCATGGGGTGCCCTTACTGCACCGCAAAATATACTTCCGGCCTCGCATCTTTCACGGCAAGGCGGCGCGCCGGTGCGCTGTCCGATCCGTCGTGTCGACCGTCTAATGACCGCTTCCACTTCCCACGCACGGCTTGGCCGGGCGGGCCTGTACCTGTTGCTGGCGGGCCAATTGCTGCCCATGATCGATTTTTCCATCGTCAATGTCGCGCTGGACGCGATGGCGCGGTCGCTGCATGCCAGCGAGATGGAACTGGAGCTGATCGTTGCCGTTTATGGCGTCGCTTTCGCGGTCTGCCTGGCAATGGGGGGACGGCTGGGCGATAACTACGGCCGCCGGCGTGTGTTCTGGTGGGGCGTGATGCTGTTCACGGTGGCTTCGCTGCTGTGCGGATTGGCAGGACAGGTGTGGGTGCTGCTGGCCGCACGGGCGCTGCAGGGGGTGGCCGCGGCGCTTGCGGTGCCGCAGATCCTCGCCACCATCCACGTCAGCCTGCGCGGCCCGGAGCACTCGCGGGCCCTGGGTCTATACGGGGCGATAGGCGGGCTGGCCTTCGTGGTGGGCCAGGTGCTGGGCGGCCTGCTGGTGTCCCTGGACCTGGGCGGCCTGGGCTGGCGCAGCGTGTTCCTGATAAACCTGCCGATAGGGCTGCTGGTGATGGCCTATACCGGACGCTGGCTGCCCGAAACGCGGTCCTCGCATCCTGCCCGCATCGACTGGCCGGGAACCGCGCTGCTGGCGGTGCTCATCCTTTCCCTGCTGATACCCGTGGCGCTGGGGCCGGTACTGCATTGGCCCTGGCAATGCCTGGCGATGCTGGCCGCGGTGCCTTTCCTGCTGTATGCGCTCTGGCGTACCGAACTGCGGCAGGAGCGCCGCAAGGCTTTCCCCTTGTTGCCGCCTTCCTTGTTGCGCCTGTCCAGCGTGCGGTTCGGCGTTTGTATCGCCGTGCTGTTTTTCTCCAGCTGGAGCGGCTTCATGTTCGCGATGGCGCTGACGCTGCAGGCGGGCGCGGGCATGTCGCCATTGTCGTCGGGCAATACCTTCATCGCCATGGGGACCGCGTATTTCGTCGGTTCGCTGATGACCAGTCGCGCGGTCTCGCGCTTCGATAAGGCGCCGGTATTGATCTTCGGCTGCCTGGTGCAGATGGCCGGCGTGCTGGCGCTCATGTTCACGTTGCGCGCGGTATGGCCGGAACCCACCGTCATCAATCTGATGGCCGCGACGATTCCCATCGGTTTCGGGCAGGCTTTCATCGTCGGATGCTTCTTCCGCATCGGTTTGTCGGAGGTCCCGTCCGAGCATGCGGGGGCTGGCAGTGCCACGTTGTCGACCGTGCAGCAAAGCGCGCTGGGCCTGGGGCCGGCCATTTCGGGTTCGGTGTTGACGCATTTCCTGGCCGGGCCGCAAGGGAATTATCTGCGTGGGGCCAGCGGCGTCCTCATCATGGAATTCGTCGTGGTGGGTTTACTCGTACTGGCCACGATGGCCTATGAGTGGCGCCGCCGTGTACGCCGGACGGCGCTGGCCGGCGCGGCCGGCGAGTAGGCCGCCAGGGGCCCCGGCTGCGGCGCATCCCCACGCATCGGTGCGTCTGCCGCTGCGCGCCAGGCGATACGTGTAATTTCCGAAAACAGAACGTATCCTGGCGGCGGTCGCCGCGCGCCCGTAGGCATAATGCCGGTTGATCACGCGTCCGCGAACCGCAGGATGGAGCCATCGACCCATGAAACCGGCATCTTCGTTTCGTACCCAAGGCCTTGCGGCGTCTTGCCTGGTGCTATGCGCCACATTGGCGACGGCTGCCGCGCGAGCGGCCGAGCCCACCTGCGACCCGGCCCAGCTGTCCTTCGCCGCGGACAGGGAAGGCGGGCAGTTCGACGGTACCTCGCATTCCGGTACGCTGGTCGTGCTGCGCAATCTGGGGCCGAACACCTGCACGGTTCCGATGCGTCCGGAAGTGGGTTTCCTGGACGGCGCGAACAAGCCCCTGCGGGTTTCCGCGCAGTCGTCCATCGGCATGCATCCGGGCCCCGTCATGCCGCAAGTCGCCATACCCGTCGGAGCGGAACTGACCAGCGGCGTACGCTGGGTGTCCGGTGATGTGTACGGCGATCCCAAGCAGCCCGGCAATTGCGTGTCGCCGGCCTTTATCACGCTGACGCTGGGCGCCCGCGTGTTCGTGACCCCGTTCACGACCCGATTGTGCGGTCCCGCGGGTAAACCTCCTTCCTATTCCGCCACGCCGCTGCATCGCGATCCGCCCTACGTCCCCGCGGCACGTTGATTCGGCGCCGTTCGGGTCCGATCGGCGATTGCACCGTCGCCGGCATCGCGCGCGGCACGACGCCGGCGCGCGGCGGCTGCCGTCCGGCGGGGCGGGCGTGTGCGATCGGCCATAATGCATCTCCAAGAGCCGATACACAGGAGGGGATTTCCATGTTCAAGCACTTGATCGCCGGCGCCACGCTGGCCGCGGCCACGTTGGCCGCCCACGCGCAGTATCCCGAGCATGCCATCCGCATGATCGTGCCGTTTCCGCCCGGACAGGCGACCGACATTTTCGCCCGCGCCCTGGCGGAAAAGCTGGGCGCGGAACTGAAGCAGCCCATCATCGTCGACAACCGCGCGGGCGCCGGCAGCAATATCGGCATGGCCCAGGCCGCGCGCGCGCCCGCCGATGGCTACACCCTGGTCATCGCCGGCAGCGCGGCGGCGGTCAACCAGACGCTGTACAAGAAGCTGGACTACAGCCTGGCCAAGGACTTCGCGCCGGTGAGCGGCGTATTTTCGGTGCCGCTGATGTTCCTATCCAACCCGCAATCGGGCATCAAGACGCTGGGCCAGCTGGTGGAGCGGGCCAAGGCGCATCCGGGCGAACTGGCCTACGCCAGCGCCGGCGTCGGCGGCACACAGCATTTGTCGGCGGAAATGTTCAAGGCGGCCGCGGGTATCGATCTGCGTCATATTCCGTATAAGGGCAGCGGGCCGGCGCAGGCGGATTTTCTGGGTAACCAGGTGCCCTTGATGGTCGATTCCGTCACCGCCGGATTGCCTCATGTGCAAAGCGGCAAGGCCATCGCGCTGGCCGTCACCACCGCCCGCCGATTGCCCCAGTTGCCGAATGTCCCCACGGTGGCGGAGTCCGGCTATCCCGGCTTCCAGGCCATCGGCTGGGCAGCCGTACTGGCACCCAGGGACACGCCGGCGCCCATCGTCGATTCTCTCAGCCAGCGCATCGGTGCCATCCTGAATTCGCCCGCGATGCAGAGCTATCTGCGCGAGCGCGGCGCCGAACCGATGGCGATGACGCCCGCCCAGACCGGGACCTTCATCGATGGCGAAATCGTCAAGTGGGGGGCGGCCGTGAAATCGTCCGGAGCCGAAGTGGATTGATGCCGACCGCCGGCGTCGTTCCTTATCGGCGCCGGCATGGATCCGCCGCGATGCGGCGTTCCGCACGCGGCGTTGTCATTCAGCCGGCTTCGTCGATCAAATCCAGCAGGGTACGGCAGTCCGCTTCAAGGGTGGGCTCCGAGACATTGCTGACGGCCAGCATCAGTCCGGGCCGGGGCGGCAGCGATACGTACCAACTGGACAGGGCGCCGGGCGCGATGCCCCGGTCCAGCGCGCGCCGGGCGATCTCCACGTCATCGGTGCCGTCCGGCAGCGCCAGTCGCACGGCCAGACCCGCCATGGCGGTGCTTGCCTCCAGCGGAAGACGCGCGAGGCAGGCACTCAAAGCGTCGCGCCTGGCCGCATAAAGCCGTTTCATGCGGCGCAGGTGCCGCAGATAGTGGCCCTGGCGGATGAATTCGGCCAGGGCCACCTGCGTGGTGGAGGAGGGGGCTGGAGCAAGGCAGGCGGCCACCTCGGCGAAATGGCGCGCCTTGCCGGGCGGGACGACAATGAACCCCAACCTTAGCGCCGGGCTGATGGTCTTGCTGAAGGTGCCGATGTGCAGGACGCGGCCGGCGCCGTCCAGCGCCGCCAGCGCGGGCGCGGCGCGGCCGCGCAACTGCAGTTCGCTGAGGAAATCGTCCTCGGCCACCCAGCCGCCCTGGCGCGCCGCCCAATCCAGCAGCGCGCGGCGTCGGGCGGGCGTCATGGTGACGCCCAGCGGGGCCTGTTGTCCCGGCGTGACCACCGCCAGGGCGGCCTCCGGCGCCATGCGCAGGCCTGCGTCGACGTCCAGGCCCTGCGCATCGACGGGTACGTGGGCCAGTTTCATGCCGGCCAGGGCCAGTGCGCGCCGGGTCAGGGGGAATCCGGGGTCTTCCATCCATGCCGTCCGGCCTTCCAGGCCCAGGGCGCGTATGGCCAGATTCAAGGCGCTGCCATAGCCGGCGGTGATCAGCACCTGTGCCGGCGAGCAGGCCACGCCGCGCGCCAGTGCGAGGTAGGCCGCGATCTGTTCGCGCAGGCGCGGTTCGCCGCGCGGATCGGGATAGCCCATCGGTCCGGTGGCCAGCTCGCGCGCGGCCTGGGCGAACAGGCGCGTCCAGACCGTGGCCGGAAATGTGTCCTGGCCCGGCACGCCCATCTGGAACGTCATGGGCGGGGCCGAGAAACGCGGAATCATGTCGGGCAAGGGCGCGGTGTCGGCGGGCGGCGGCGCCGGCGCCGCCGGTACGCCGTGGCGCGAGACGAAGGTCCCGGCCGCGCCGGCGGGAACCAACAGTTGTTCGTCGATCAGGCGCTCGTAGGCCGCGCGTACGGTACCGCGCGCGACCCCCAATTGCGCGGCGAGATCGCGCCACGAGGGCAGGCGCGCGCCGGGAGCCAGCCGGCCGGCGCGTATGGCCTGACCGATGGCGTGGTGGATCTGCCCGGCCAGCGGCATGCGGGCCTGGCGATCGATGGCGATTTGAAAGTCGTCGGGGGCTACCATGCTTGCGGCCTGGGCGAAGTTCTTCTATGCGCCGATCGTACATAAATTCCGCTCGGCCGGTCCCGGCGTTGTCTTTCCGGCGCGCTTTCTGTACAAAAGCAGGAAACGATATGAAAGCTAACAGGCAGCTTTTCGTCAGGAGACACGATGCGGCTGATGCTGGAAGGCATTCGACGAGACGCGGGATCACAAGTCCTGCTGTATCCGATGAGCCTGGCGCCTGAACCCGGTGCCATGACGGTCCTGCTGGGGGTGACCCAGGCGGGCAAGACATCCCTGATGCGGATCATGGCCGGCCTGGACCGGCCCAGCCAGGGTACCGTGCGGGTCGATGGCGCGGACGTGACACGCGTTCCCGTGCGCGAACGCAACGTCGCCATGGTGTACCAGCAATTCATCAACTATCCCTCGAAGACGGTCTACGACAATATTGCCTCGCCGCTGCGGTTGCGCCGCGCGCAAGGCGTGGACGGCCGCGTCAGGGCAATGGCCGGGCGGCTGCATATCGAGCATCTGCTGGACCGGTATCCCGCCGAATTGTCCGGCGGACAGCAGCAGCGGGTTGCGCTGGCGCGTGCCCTGGTGAAGGAAGCGCCCCTGGTCCTGCTCGACGAGCCCCTGGTCAACCTGGACTACAAGCTGCGCGAGGAGTTGCGCGACGAACTTGGCGAACTCTTCGAGAACGGTCGATCCACCGTGATCTACGCCACCACGGAACCTGCGGAAGCCTTGCTGCTGGGCGGCCATACCGCGGTGCTGGACGCCGGAGAGCTCTTGCAGTACGGCCCCACCGCCGAAGTATTCCATCGGCCGCGCTCCATCCGCGTGGCGCGCGTATTCAGCGACCCGCCGATGAACCTGCTGCACGCGCGGCGCAACCCGACGGGGTTCACGCTGCGGGACGGCCTGCGCGTGCCCAGGAAATTGCCCGCCGGCGATGCCGATGGCGCCGTCATCATGGCCGGCTTGCGCGCGGGCGCGCTATACCTTGACGAACGGCCCGGATGCGTGGCCGTGCTGGGCACAGTCGAGCTGGCGGAGATCTCCGGTTCCGACACCTTCGTGCATACCGCCACGGCGGCCGGTGACCTGGTGGCGCAGCTGACCGGTGTCCATCGCTTCGCACTGGGGGAAGCGATACGCCTGTACTTCGATCCGGGGCAGACCTACGCTTTCGATGCCGCCGGCGAGCTGCTGGCCGCGCCTGCGTACCGCGCCGCGCCGATGGGCGCGAAGGTGGGAGCGAACTGATGGCGAGCATCGAGCTGGACCTGTCGCATTCCTATGTCGCCCACCCCGCCAAGGAAGAAGATTACGCCCTGCTGCCGCTGCAATACACGTTTCGCGATGGCGGCGCCTATGCCCTGCTTGGTCCTTCGGGATGCGGCAAGACCACCTTGCTGAATTGCATTTCGGGCCTGCTGCGCCCGTCGTCGGGGCATATCCGCTTCGATGGCCGCGATGTCACCGGGCAGACGCCGCAGCAGCGCAATATCGCGCAGGTCTTCCAGTTCCCCGTGGTCTACGACACCATGACCGTGGCGGACAATCTGGCCTTTCCGCTGCGCAACCGCGGGGTGCCGCAAGACCGCGTGCGCGAGCGGGTGGGGCGCATCGCCGAAATGCTGGAGTTGTCCGCGGTGCTGGACCGCCGCGCCCGCGGCCTCGCGGCGGACGCCAAGCAAAAGATCTCGCTCGGCCGCGGGCTGGTGCGCAGCGATGTGTCGGCCGTGCTGTTCGACGAGCCGCTGACCGTGATCGACCCGAACCTCAAGTGGGCGCTGCGGCGCAAGCTGAAGGAGATCCACCAGGAATTCAAGTTGACGCTGGTCTACGTCACTCACGACCAGACCGAGGCGCTGACGTTCGCCGACCAGGTGGTGGTGATGTCGCGCGGCAAGGTCGTGCAGGTGGGCACGGCCGACGACCTGTTCCTGCATCCCGCGCATACCTTCGTCGGCCACTTCATCGGTTCGCCCGGGATGAATTTCCTGCCGGCCAGCTGGGACGAGGGCGGTGTGCGGATAGGCACCCGCATCCTGCGCCATGCGCCGGCGGACACGGCCGGCGCGCTGGCCGGCGCGGGGACGTTCACCCTGGGCATCAGGCCGGAGTTCGTTCGCGTGTGCCCGCCAGATACCGCGCACGCCATACCGGTCGCGATCACGCGCCTGCAGGATATCGGAACCTATCTGCTGCTGGCCGGCATCTTCGAGGGCAGGACCGTGCGGGCCCGCCTGCCGCTGGATTGCGACGTCGGTGCGCCAGGGTCCATCGCCTGGCTTTCCGTGCTCAATCCGCACAGCTGCTTTTACCGCGACGAGGAACTGATCCGATGAAGCCGATCAATCAGAAAGCCTGGCTGCTGGTCCTTCCCGTGGTGGTGTGCGTGGCCTTTTCCGCCATCCTGCCGCTGATGACCATCGTGAATTACTCCGTCCAGGACATTATTGCGCCCGACCGCCGGGTTTTCGTCGGCACGGAATGGTTCGCGTCGGTGCTGCAGGATCCGGAACTGCACAACGCGCTCTGGCGCCAGGTCGGCTTTTCGCTGGCCGTCCTGCTGGTGGAAATCCCCCTGGGCATCCTGGTGGCGCTGTGCATGCCGGCCTCCGGCTGGCAGGCGTCGGCGGTGCTGGTCATCGTCGCGCTGTCGCTGCTCATTCCCTGGAACGTGGTCGGCACGATATGGCAGGTATTCGGCCGGACGGATATCGGGCTGCTGGGTGCCACGCTGTCATGGCTGGGGTTCAACTACAACTACACGGGCGACGACCTGGACGCCTGGGTCACCGTGCTGGTGATGGATGTCTGGCATTGGACGCCGCTGGTGGCGCTGCTGTGCTATGCCGGCCTGCGGGCGATCCCGCAGGCGTATTACCAGGCCGCCCGCATCGACGGGGCGTCGCGCCTGGCGGTGTTTCGCTATATCGAATTGCCCAAGATGCGCGGCGTGCTGATGATCGCGGTATTGCTGCGTTTCATGGACAGCTTCATGATCTACACGGAGCCTTTCGTCCTGACCGGCGGCGGCCCGGGCAATGCCACCACCTTCCTGTCGCAGTACCTGACGCAGAAGGCCGTGGGGCAGTTCGACCTGGGGCCGGCGGCGGCCTTTTCCATTGTGTACTTCCTGATTATCTTGCTGCTGTGCTTCATCCTGTACAACTGGATCCAGCGCGCCGGCACGTCCGGCACCGTGGAAGAGGAGAACGCCCATGCGTGACAAGCCCGTTTTCTGGCGCAGGGCCTTCCTGATCCTGTACCTGCTGTTCGCCATCCTGCCGCTGTACTGGATGCTGAACATGTCGTTCAAGCCGAATAGCGAAATCGTCGGCGCATTGACGCTGTGGCCGCGCGAATTCACGCTGCGGCACTACCACACCATCTTCACCGATCCGGCATGGTATTCGGGCTACATCAATTCGCTGATCTACGTCGCCATCAATACCGTCATCTCGCTGGCGGTCGCCTTGCCCGCGGCCTACGCGTTCTCGCGCTACAGCTTCATCGGCGATAAGCATGTGTTCTTCTGGCTGCTGACCAATCGGATGACGCCGCCGGCCGTCTTCCTGCTGCCCTTCTTCCAGTTGTATACGTCGCTGGGATTGATGGATACGCATATCGCCGTGGCGCTCGCGCACCTGGTGTTCAACGTGCCGCTGGCGGTATGGATACTGGAGGGCTTCATGTCCGGCGTGCCGCGCGAGATCGACGAGACCGCCTACGTGGATGGCTATTCCTTTCCGCGTTTCTTCCTGACGATATTCCTGCCTCTGATCAAGGCCGGCGTGGGCGTGACGGCTTTCTTCTGCTTCATGTTCAGCTGGGTGGAGCTGTTGCTGGCCCGCACGCTGACTTCGGTCAACGCCAAGCCCATCGTGGCCACCATGACGCGCACCGTTTCGGCCGCGGGCATGGACTGGGGCGTGCTGGCCGCCGCGGGCGTGCTGACCATCGTGCCGGGTGGCATCGTGATCTGGTTCGTGCGCCGGTATATCGCCAAGGGTTTCGCGATGGGCCGGGTATAGGGAGGCGACGATGTTCGACTGGATGGTGTGGACGACCCCGGTCGCCGTGTTCTTCGGCTGCGTCGTCTTGATGCTGGCCGGCATGACGGTGTGGGAACTGCGTAGCCCGACGCGCTTGCGCAAGGGATTCCTGCCCATCGCGACCACGCGGGGCGACCGATTGTTCATCGGTCTGATGTGCGCCGCCTGGGTAAACCTGGCTTTCGTGGGAATGGGGGAACGCTTCATGACCTGGTGGTCGCTGGACGAGCCGCCGTCGGTATGGATCGGTTTCGCGATCTCGATGCTGGTGTTGGCGCTGGTCATGCGCAAGGGATAAATAAAGTCCGGCCTGCCATGCCCGGGCCGCGACGAATTCATGGACCACGGCCTTCGCCTTCCCCGGCCGCGTCCGCAGCATCCCGAGGGAGGGCTTATCGAGGAGACAGCTCATGAAATTGCGCATGCATGCCGTGGCGGCCGCCATCGCCCTGATCGGATCGTCCGGTGCCTGGGCCGGGGCGCCCGAGGCGCAGAAGTGGATCGATACGGAGTTCCAGCCCTCGACGCTGTCCAAGGACCAGCAGATGGCCGAAATGAAGTGGTTCATCGATGCGGCGGCCAAGCTGAAGGCGAAAGGCGTCGACGAAGTGAATGTGGTGTCCGAGACCATTACGACGCATGAATACGAGTCCAAGACCCTGGCCCGGGCTTTCGCGGAGATCACGGGTATCAAGGTAAACCACGACATCATCCAGGAAGGGGATGTGGTCGAGAAGCTGCAAACGTCGATGCAATCGGGCAAGTCGATCTACGACGGGTGGATATCCGATTCGGACCTGATCGGCACGCATTACCGCTACGGCGCGATTTTGCCGCTATCGGATTACATGAACGGTTCGGGCAAGGAATACACCAATCCGGGCCTGGATCTGAAGGACTTCATCGGCGCGCGATTTACCACCGCGCCGGACGGCAAGCTGTACCAGTTGCCGGACCAGCAGTTTGCCAACCTGTACTGGTTCCGGGCGGACTGGTTCGCCCGCAAGGATCTGCAGGACCGCTTCAAGGCAAAGTACGGCTATGACCTGGGGGTACCCACCAACTGGTCGGCGTACGAGGACATCGCGGACTTCTTCACCAATGACGTCAAGGAAGTGGACGGCAAGCGCGTGTACGGCCACATGGACTACGGCAAGAAAGACCCGTCGCTGGGCTGGCGGTTTACCGATGCCTGGTTGTCCATGGCCGGCACGGCTGACAAGGGCCTGCCCAACGGCATGCCGGTGGATGAATGGGGCATACGGGTGGCGGACGACAAGTGCACGCCGGTCGGCGCGTCGATGGAGCGTGGCGGCGCCACCAACAGCCCGGCGGCGGTGTATGCGTTGACGAAGTACATCGATTGGATGAAGAAGTACGCGCCGCAGCAGGCGACCGGCATGACGTTCTCGGAGGCGGGGCCCGTGCCCGCCCAGGGTCAGATCGCGCAGCAGATCTTCTGGTACACGGCATTCACGGCGGATATGACGAAGAAAGGGCTGCCGGTGGTCAACGCGGACGGCACGCCGAAATGGCGCATGGCGCCTTCGCCGTATGGCCCCTACTGGAAGGATGGCATGCAGAACGGCTACCAGGATGTGGGTTCGTGGACCTTCTTCAAGTCCACCAATCCCGACCGCATGGCCGCCGCCTGGCTGTACGCGCAATTCGTCACGTCCAAGACCGTGTCGCTGAAGAAGTCCATCACCGGGCTGACATTCATCCGGGACAGCGACATCCACAGCGACTTCTTTACCAAGAACGCCGATAACTATGGTGGCCTGATCGAGTTCTACCGCAGCCCGGCGCGGGTGGCCTGGACGCCGACCGGTACCAACGTACCGGATTATCCCAAGCTGGCGCAGCTTTGGTGGAACAACGTCGCCACTGCCGTAACCGGGGAAAAAACGCCGCAGCAAGCCATGGATAGCCTGGCCAACGAAATGGACCAGGTCATGGCGCGATTGCAGCGCGCCGGCATGGCGCACTGCGCGCCCAAGCTGAACCCGCGCAGCGATCCGTCGAAGTGGCTGTCGGACCAGCATGCGCCCTGGAAGAAACTGGCCAACGAGAAGCCCAAGGGCGAGACCATCGCCTACGACAAGCTGCTGCAGGCGTGGAAGGAGGGTAAGGTGCGCTAGCCGGCGTTCGCGCGGGGGGAATGCCGGTTCCGACAGGCATCCCCCCCGCCGGACGCCGGTCTGCCTTGATCACCGGCGCCCGCACGGCTGGGGGCTTTCTTTATGGCGCGGCGGTCACGGCATGACCGGGGGCTTGTATTCCAGCGTGGCGGCCAGCGCCCACAGCATGATCAGGACGATGGGCGCATGCACGATCAGCTGCGTGAAGGTGAAGCCCACGACGTCGCGCGCGCGCACGCCCAGCACGCCCAGAAGCGGCAGCATCCAGAACGGATTGATCAGGTTGGGCAGCGCTTCGGCGGCGTTGTAGACGGTGACCGCCCAGCCCAGGTGGACGTGCAGGTCGTTGGCGGCCTGCATGACGTACGGCGCCTCGATGATCCACTTGCCGCCGCCGGACGGCACGAAGAAGCCCAGCACGGCGGAATAGATGCCCATCAGCGCGGGGAACGAGGCATGCGAAGACACCGACACGAAGAAGGCGGACAGCATATGGGCCAGCGTGTGGCCGTCCGTGCCGGCCGCCTTGGTCAGCATGTAGGCGACGCCGCCGTACAGCGGGAACTGGATCAGTACGCCGCCGACCGACGGCACGGATTTGGCGATGGCATTCAGGAAACTGCGCGGCCGCCAATGCAGCAGCATGCCCAGCATCAGAAACACGAAGTTGTACGTGTTCAGGTTGGAGATCGCCAGGATGGCGTCCTTGGAGGCGAATTCGTTGACGATCCAGGTTGCGCCCAGGGCCACGAGCAGGATGGTCAGCACGGGGCTGTATTCCAGCCAGTCGCCGGGACGCGACGGCGGGGCGACTTTCTCGATGGACACGCCCAGGTCCACGCCCAGGTCTTCCGCCGTCACGGCCTTGTCTCCGCGCGGCGCGGAATAGAAGGCGATGATCATGGAGGCGATGGTCAGCACGGCCGCGATGGCGAAGGACTGCCACAGGAAAATCGTTTCCGTGAAGGGAATGACGCCGGTGATTTTCAATAGCGCCGGCGGCAGGCTGGCCGGGTTGGCTTGCAGCTGGGCGGCCGACGAACTCAAGCCCAGGGCCCAGGTGGCGCCCATGCCCAGGTAGGCGGCGGCGCCTGCCGCACGGTAGTCCATGCGCAGTTCCTTGCGGCGCGCCAGCGCGCGTACCAGCAGGCCGCTGAAGATCAGGCTGATGGCCCAATTGAGCAGGGATGCCAGGATGCTGATCAGGGCGACATAGCAGATGGCGCCACGCCCCGATTTGGGATGGCCGGCCAGCCAGGCGATGAGCCGGGCAGCAGGTGGCGAGGCTGCCACGACGTAGCCCGAAATGGCCACGATGGCCATTTGCATGGTGAAGGGAATCAGCGTCCAGAACCCATTGCCGAAGGCCAGGCCCACGCTCTTGGCGGACGCGCCGTTGGCCATGGCGCCCAGCGCGACGACAACCACGGCGATGACCGCGAAGATATAGGCGTCCGGGAACCACTTCTCGGACCAGCGCGTGACCGATGCGGCCATGCGCTCCAGAGCGCCGCCGTCCTGCGCGGGCGCGGCGCCGTTCTTGATGACAGATTCTGCTTTCATGATTTCCCCTTGTTCATTCGTGGCAAAAGACTTTCGTAAACACTTCCGTAAAAAAAATCAGGCGTCCAGGACCAGATCCGTGGTGGGCACCGCCTGGCAGGTCAGGCACACATCGGGGTCCTCCGGTTCCGCGCCATGCAGGTGGCGCACCTGGCCCTGGACGATTCTTACCGCGCAGCTTTCGCATTGACCCACGCGGCACCCGCTGGGCAAGGACAAGCCCAGGCCTTCGGCAAAACCCAGCAGGACGCCGCGAGCCGCCGACCACGCGGCTTCGGTGCCCGAACGCGCGAAACGAACCGCATACCGGCGCGATGGATCCACGTCGACACGCGCCGGCGAGCGGAAGATTTCGCTGAAGATATCGAAGGCGGGCACGCCGCGCGCCACCAGGCCTGCCGTGATCGCCTGCATCATGGGCGCGGGGCCGCACAGGTAGAAGCGCGCGCGCGCCTGGATCGAGCCGTCGTCGACCGCGTCGGCTGTCGCGAAGCGGCCTGCCGCGCCGGGCAGGTCCGGCGCATCGCTGTAGTAGCGGCGCACCGTCAGGCGGGGTAGCCGGGCCGCCAGCTCCGCGATGTGGCCGGCATAGGCTTCGCTGTCCGGTGTACGGTTCGCATAGTGCAGCTGGACAGCCGGCATGCGGTCGCGTTCCTCCGCGGGCTGCGCCGCCAGGGACCGCAGGTAGGCCATGAATGGCGTGATGCCGATGCCGCCCGCGAACAGCACCACCGGCTGCGGTGACCGCAGCGGCAGGATGAAGCTGCCGGAAGGCGCTCCCAGTTCGACGCGGTCGCCTACGCACAGGCGGGTATGCAGGTGCCCCGACATATGGCCGTGCCATGGGGTGCCGGCGTCGGTGATGCCTTGCTGGCGGCGTACCGCGATGGTGTAGCGCTCGCGCGCCGCATCCTGTGCCGCGTCGACCAGGGAATAGGCGCGCGTGATCGGCTCGGGCGACGCGTTCGCGCCGTCTTGCGGCGGTGCGGCCAACCGCAGCGTGATGTGCTGTCCGGGCTGGGGGTCGGGCAGGCCTTTGCCGTCGACCGGCGCGAAGGCGATTTCCAGGACATCGGGGCTGCGCGGCGTCAGCGCGGTCACCCGGAACGCGCGCAGACCGGTCCAGGGGCGGCGGTCGGGATCGCTGGCCGGGTCGCGCGCGATATCGCAGGCAAAGGCGCGCATGGGCACCGATCCGCTGACCGGGTCGGCGGCATCGGCACGGATCAGCGCGTTGTAGTTGCTGCTGCATTGACCTTGCAGGGGATAGCCGTCCCGGCCCAGTTCCGGGCAGGCCTGCCACCAGCCGTAGTCGGCCACCGCGACGTTTTCCTGGAGGTCCGGCTGCAGCTGGGCGACGAAACGGGCCTGGCCGGCGCGTGTGCGCACGCGCACCCAGTCGCCCGCCGCGATGCCGCGGCGGGCAGCCAGTGCGGGATGCAGGCCGATGCGCGGCAAGGTGTCGCGCTTGCGCAAGGACACCAGGGAACGATGCTGGCTGTGGCAGTAATAGCCGCTTTTGGCGGTGGTCAGGACGACGGGATAGTCGGCGTCGCCGCCGCCGGGCGCCTCCGCCGGTTCGCGGTGGACGGGCAGGGGGTCGTAGCCGTGCCGCAGCAGGCGTTCGGAATAGAGTTCGACCCGCCGCGTTGCCGTGGCGAAGCCGGCGACCGGCGAGGGCCCGGCGCAGGGCGGCGTGTTTTCAGGCGTGGTGCCCGGAAGGTCGTGGGCACGGCTGTGGTCCGGTTCGTCCCCGCCGCCGGATGCGCCGGCATACTTGCGGTCATGGTGTGCGAGCGGCAGGCGCATGCCGCCATCGGCGGCGCGCAGGTCCGCCGCCGTAATGCCCAGCGGGGCCAGCATGTGGTTCCAGCCTTGCTCCAGGCTGCCGCCGAAGAACAGGTCGGCCATGCCGAGCCGGCACGCCAGGTCGAAGACGATGTCGTTGTCCGAACGCGATTCGCCGCGCGGCGATACCATGCGCGGCCGCAATTGGATGCGTTCCTGGGCTTGTGGCGTGATCTCGAAACCGACGCGCAGGCCTTCCCGTTCCCACGGCGTGTTGATGGGCAGCAGGATATCGGCATAGCGCGCCGACGGCGTTTCGAACAGATCGCAGTGCACGTGGAATTCCAGTGCCTGCAGGGCCTGCCTGCCCATGTCCACGTCGGCCTGGGACACCAGGGGATTGGTGCCGAACGCCATCATGGCGCGGACGCGGTACGGTTTTGCGTCCAGGATCGCCTGGTACATGTCGCGTGCCGTGATCCAGCCCTGGGCTGGCGGTCCCAACGGACGCTGGGACAGACCCAGCGCCTTGGCGCGCTGTTCCGGCGCGATCAGATCCATGCCGTTCACCGTCGCCACGGGTTGCGCGGGGTAGACCCGGTTGCCGCCCGGGATATCGAAACTGCCGGTCAGCGCATAGAGCACGGCGACGGCACGCTCGGTCTGCGTGGCATTGCCCTGCTGGCCGATGCCGGTCCACGCGTAATAGGCCACGCTGGGCGCATCCGCGATGAGTCGCGCGGCCGTTTGCAGTTGGTCCGCCGGTACGCCCGTGACGCGCGCGACGTGTTCGGGCGTGTAGGCCGCGCAATGCGCGGCCAGCAGGTCGAAGACCGGCCGGCAGCGGATGCTGCCGCCGTCGCGCAGGGGGATTTCGTATTCTCCGCGCAGGGCGTGGCGCGCGCCGCCTTGGGCGGCGGCCGCAAAGCGGGTGTCGTAGGGCACGGGGGTTCCGGCCTGGCCGTCCCAGGCGACGAAGGCGTCCTCGTCACCCGGTACGCCGGCGCCGTTCCGACGATGGGAACCGTCCCGGCCCGACGATCCGGCGTTCGCGGGCCGTACCGCCAAGTCGCCCACACGCAGGAATCCGCCCGTGTCGCCGCGAACCAGCAGCGGTGCGTTCGTCCAGTCGCGTACGAACGCGGCGTCGTAGTCCTGGCCTTCGATCAGCAGATGCGCCAGCCCCAAGGCCAGGGCGGCATCGGTGCCGGGACGTACCTGCAGCCAGGCACCCGCCTGCGCGGCCAGCGCGGTGCGCCGAGGGTCCACCACGAGCAGCCGCGCTCCGGCGGCGCGGCCCACGCCCACCGCGTGCGCCTGGGCCAGCCAGGTATTGGCCGGGTTATGGCCCCACAGCAGGATAAGGCCGCTGTTGGCATAGTCGGGCACCGGCATGCCGCAGCCGAAGGTAAACGCGTGGGCGTAGTCTTTGTGCCAGTTGCAGACTTCGGTGGCGTAGCAAATGTTGGGGCTGCCGAAGCCGCGCACGAAGCGCTCGATCCAGTCGATGCTGTCCGACAGCGGCGTGCCGCTGGGCGTGGTGACGCCGAACGCCACGGCTTCGGCGCCGCTTTCGCGCCGCACCGCATCCAGCCGCGCGGCCGTTTCGCGCAGGGCTTCTTCCCAGCCGATGCGTTGCCAGCCGGGGTCGCCGCCGTCCTTGGGCCGCGTGCGGCGCATGGGGTACAGGATGCGATGCGGACTGTGCACCAGTTCGGGCGCCGCGCGGCCCTTCATGCACATCGCCTGGCCGGTGGGATGGTCGGTATCGGGCACGACGCGTACCAGTGCGTCGTCCCGGACAATGTTGCGCGTGCCGCAGCGCGAGCGGCAGAGCGTGCAATAGCCGCGCTTCTCCGTAAGCACCTGCCTTACCCCGATTGTTGTTTTCCGAATGTCGAACGCGGTGATACTAGGGCGAGGCGGGCAATATTGCTAATATAAATTTTTGAAATCGCAATATATACAGCATAAATATAAGAGGATGCGCCGCCATGCAGATCACGCTCCGGCAGTTCGAATACTTTCTGGCGCTGGCCGAAACAGGCCAGGTGTCCAAAGCGGCGCTACGGTGCAATGTGTCGCAGTCGTCGGTGACCATCGCCCTGCGCAACCTGGAGCAGAGCGTGGGCACGCCTCTGTTCGTGCGCCATGCCAAGGGGCTGCACCTGACGGACGCCGGCGAACGTTTCGCCCGCCACGCGCAGAACGTGACGGGGGCCTTCGCGCGGGCGATGGAAGACATGCGGGCCGAACCCGATGAATTGAGCGGTTGCCTGCGCCTGGGCGTGACGGAAACCATCTCTGCCTACCTGATGCCGGCGGTCATTGCCGCCGTGGGGCAGCGCTTTCCCAATCTGCGGCTGGACGTGGTGGAGCGGGACCGCGCCGAGGTGGAACAGGGCCTGCTGGCGGGAAAGCTCGACCTGGCCCTGGCCATCGTCTCCAACCTGACCCGCTTCGACAAGCTGCAATACGACACGATGCTGAAGTCGCCGCGGCGCTTGTGGACGCATCCGGATCATCCATTCCAGCATGCGGACAAAGTGCGCCTGGCCGACGTGGCGCAGGCAGATTACGTGATGCTGGACATGGACGAACACATCGAGACGGTAGGCAAGTACTGGGGGCGCCAGGGCCTGCATCCGCGCGTCCGCTTCCAGAGCCGTTCGCCCGAGGCGGTGCGCAGCCTGGTCGCGCTGCAGCAGGGCGTGACCATCCTGTCGGACCTGGTGTATCGGCCCTGGTCGCTGGAAGGGCGGCGCATCCTGCGCCGCGATCTGAGCGACGAGGTGCCCACCATGGACATCGGCGGGGTGTGGCGCAAGCGCGGCGGACTGGGCAAGGGTGGCGAGGCCCTGATGGGCTTCCTGCATGCTTCCATCAAGGGGCTTGCCCACGTTTAAGGGATCGCCGCGCCACGCCGCGGCCGAGCATCCATCGGACGGCTTAGCGGTGCTCGCTGCGATGGACCTGATACCGCGCCAGCTTGTCCCAGTCCCAATCGATACCCAGGCCCGGTTCGGCCGACGGAATGGCCCGTCCGCCTTCGACGCGCATGCCGGTGCCGGTCACCATATCGAGCTGCGGAATGTATTCGAGCCACCGGCTGTTGGGAACCGCGCAGCAGAGCGCAAGGTGCAATTCCATCAGGAAGTGCGGGCAGACCGGTACGTTGTAGGCTTCGGCCATGTGCGCCACCTTGAGCCACGGCGTGATCCCGCCGATGCGGCCGACGTCCACCTGCACGATGGTGCAGGCGCCGGCCTGCAGATAATCCTTGAACTGCGACAGGCTGTACAGGGATTCGCCGACGGCGATCGGTACCGTCGTCGACGCGCAGAGACGGCGATGGGCATCGACGTCGTCCGCGTGGATGGGTTCCTCGAACCAGGCGACGTCCAGCGCCTCGAAGCAGCGCGCGCGCCGGATGGCTTCGGACAGGCTCAGGCCCTGGTTCGCATCGGTCATCACTTCCCAGCCGGGGCCGACGGCATCGCGTACCGCCGACAGGCGTTGCACGTCCTCGGCCACGTGCGGGCGGCCGACCTTGATCTTGGTGCCGCCGAAGCCTGCCGCCTGCGCACGCAGCGCCTCTTCGACCAGTTGCGCCTCGTCCAGATGCAGCCAACCGCCTTCGGTGTAGTACATCTCGATGCTGTCCTTGGCGCCGCCCGCCAGCCGGTGCAGGGGCAGGGCGGCCCGGCGCGCCCGCAGGTCCCACAAGGCGGTGTCGATTGCCGCCAGCGCGATGGAAGTCAGCGCGCCCACCGTGGTCGCGTGCACCCGGAAGAACAGGTCCCGCCATCGCTTTTCGATGTCGTCGGGTTCGCGGCCGATCAGCATGGGGGCGAGATGGTCGTCGATCAGGCGGGCCACCGACGAGCCGCCGGTACCGATGGTGTAGCTGTATCCCGTGCCGACCATGCCATCGGCATCGCGGATACGTACCATCGGTGTTTCCTGGCATTCGAAACTCTGGACGGCGTCCGTGCGTTTGACCTTGGGCGGCAGATTGACGAGCAATACCTCGACGGAAGCGATGGCGGCCATGCGTGCTCCTGGTGGGGGTGGGACGGACAGCGGAACAGCGGACAGGGTGCATTATGCGGCAGCCCTCCATTCCGCGACGGGCGCGGCCGACCCGCAGCTGACCTTATGGATCAGGGTTTCTACGTAGTTGTAAGGCAAGTTGATAAGCAGATAGGATGCCCGGAAAGCGCTGCCGCAACGGACGGCATGCTGCCTATAACGATGCCCGGAGACGACAGCCATGCCCGATCCCGATGTGCCGCGATTGGCCGATTACCCAGACCTGCGCGGCAAAGTCGTGGTGTGTACCGGCGCCGCCCACGGCATCGGACGCGCCATGCTGGACGCTTTCGCGCGGCACGGCTGCTGCCTGGCGCTGATGGACCTGGACGCCGGCGGTATGGCAACGGCGGCCTCGCAAGTGAACGAACGCCATCCGGGGGTCCAGACGCTGTGCCTGCCGGTTTCGGTATGCGACGATGCCGCGGTCGAACGGGCGTACGCGGCGGCGCGGACGCATTTCGGGCGGATCGACATTACGCTGAACAACGCCGGCGTTTCGATGAACAAACCGACGCTGGAGTTGAGCGGGGAGGAATGGCGGCGCGCGATCGATATCGACCTGACCGGCGTGTTCTATTGCTGCCAGGCGGCCGGCCGCATCATGGTGGACCAAGGCGGCGGCGTCATCGTGAATACCGCCTCGATGTACGGCGTTGTGGCCGCGCCGGAGCGCGCCGCCTATTGCGCGGCGAAGGCGGGCGTCATCGCACTCACCAAATCCCTGGCCGTCGAATGGGCGCGCCATGGCCTGCGCGTCAATGCGCTGTGCCCGGGCTATATCCGCACCCCCCTGGTGGACGACCTGATCGCGCGCGGCGCGCTGGACGCCGGCCGTATCGAGGGCCGCGCTCCCATGGGGCGGTTGGGCTCGCCAGAGGAGATGGCCGAGGTCGCGCTTTTCCTGGCATCGGATGCGGCGCGCTACACCACCGGCCATGCCATGCTGTCGGACGGCGGATGGACCGCCAACGGCTATCTTTGAGGACGCCGCGCCCATGCCGGATTTGCAGACCCTGACCCCGCGCGCGCCCTGGATGGCGCTGGCCAGCACCGAACAGGATTGGGCGCAGGCCGATCCCGTCCTGCTGGGCACGCTGCTGGCGCATTGCCACCTGATCCGTGGCTTCGAGGAAACCGTGCTGGCGTTGGCCGGCGAAGGGCTGGTGCACGGCCCCGCGCATTCCAGCATCGGCCAGGAGGGCGGGGCGGCCGGATCCATCGTGGGGCTGCGCGCGGACGACGGCGTCAGCGGTTCGCATCGCGGCCATCACCAGTTCCTGGCGAAATCGCTGGCGTATCTGTGTCCCGACGGCATCGATCCCACGGCGGATATCGCGCCGGCCGTGCAGGCCTTGCTGCAGCGGACACTGGCGGAAATCCTGGGGTTGGCGCAGGGCTTCTGCAAAGGGCGCGGCGGTTCCATGCACCTGCGCTGGCCCGAGGCCGGCGCGCTGGGCACGAATGCCATCGTCGGCGGCGGCGTGCCCATGGCCGCCGGCCAGGCCTGGGCCAACCGCCGGGCAGGGACCGATGCCGTTATGGTGACCTACTTCGGCGATGGGGCCATCAACATCGGCTCGGTGCTGGAGACTATGAACCTGGCGGCGGCATGGAAGCTGCCGGTGTGCTTTTTCATCGAGAACAATCGCTACGCGGTCGCCACCGGCGTGGACGAGACAACCGCCGAACCGCGCCTGTCGGCGCGCGGCATGGCATTCAACATCCCGAGCTGGCATGTCGACGGCATGGATCCGCTGGCGGTGCATCTGGCCATGCGAGCCGCGCTGGCGTATATGCGTGCCGGCGACGGCCCCACCGTGATCGAGGCGGACGTCTACCGCTATTTCCACCAGAACGGTCCCTTTCCGGGCAGCGCTTTCGGCTACCGCGACCGCGAGGAAGAAAAAGCCTGGCGTGCGCGCGATCCCCTGGATCTGCTGGCGCGGCGGATGGTGACACGCGAGCTGATCGCGCCGGCGCAGATCGACGCGGTGCGCGAACGCGTCGCGCTGGCGATGCGTGCCGCGGCGGATGCGCTGCTGGAAGCGGACCCGGAAGCCGGCGAAGGCAAGCGCCGTATACGCCCCCGGCTGTGGCCCTCCGCGGATTTCCGCGACGTGGGGATACTGGGCGATCTGTCCGAGATGCCGGCCCGCCGCGACGCCGCGGACGACGAATTCCGGGGCGAGACGGTGCCGCGCAAGTTCGTCGATGTGGTGGCCGACGTCATGGACCGACGCATGGCTGGCGACGATACCGTCGTGGTCATGGGAGAAGACGTGCATCGCTTGAAAGGCGGCACCAATGGCGCCACGCGCGGACTGGCGCAGCGCTATCCGGACCGCTGCCTGGGCACGCCCATCAGCGAAAACGCCTTCGTCGGGCTGGCTGGCGGTATCGCCCTGGACGGCCGCTACAAGCCGGTGGTGGAATTCATGTACCCCGATTTCATGTGGGTGGCGGCGGATCAGGTCTTCAACCAGATCGGCAAGGTACGCCATATGTTCGGCGGCGACGACCCTGTGCCGCTGGTATTGCGCACCAAGGTCGCGATGGGCACCGGCTATGGATCGCAGCATTCCATGGATCCCGCCGGCATTTTCGCGACCTGTCCCGGATGGCGCATCGTCGCGCCTTCCAATCCCTGCGATTACGTGGGGTTGATGAACGCGGCCCTGCGCTGCAAGGACCCGGTGCTGGTGATCGAGCACGTCGATCTGTACAACGCCATGGCGCCGGCGCCGCGCGACGACCTGGATTTCGTGCTGCCGGTGGGGCGTGCCGCCCTGCGGCGCACGGGACCCGCGGTAACGGTGATCGCCTACCTGTCGATGGTCGGCCACGCCATGGAGGCCCTGGACAGCCTGGGGATGGAAGCGGACCTGATCGACCTGCGGTGGCTGGACCGCGCCAGCCTGGATTGGGAGACCGTGGGCGCCAGCGTGCGCAAGACCAACAATGTGCTCATCGTGGAGCAGGGTGCGCGCGGGACCTCGTATGGAGGCTGGCTGGCCGACGAGATCCAGCGGCGCTATTTCGATTGGCTGGACCAGCCGGTCCAGCGCGTGACCGGCGGCCTGGCCGCGCCCAGCATCTCCCGGGTGCTGGAGCGGGCGGCGGCGGCACGCACCGAGGAAGTGATCGAGGGACTGCGCGACATCCTGCGCAATAAGGGGGAAGGCTGATGGCGACGATGGTATGCATGCCGGCCGTGTCGGCCAACGCGCCGGACGCCGTGCTGGCCGAATGGATCGTGAAGGAAGGCGACAGCGTGCGTGCGGGCGACAGCCTGGGCGGGATAGAAACCGACAAGGCAGTCGTGGACCTGGAGGCCGAGCACGACGGCGTGGTCGGGAAGCTGCTGGTGGCGCAGGGCGCCCGCGTGGCGGTAGGCGCCCCGGTTGCCTTGCTCTTGCGGGAGGGCGAAACGCCGCGCGATGTCGCGGAAGCAGGGGAACAGGTGGAGGCGGCCGGGCTCACCGCCCCGTCGCCGGGCCCGGCGGACCCGTCGCGTATCTTCGCCAGCCCGATCGCGCGCCGCACGGCCGCCGCGGCGGGGCTTGCGCTGTCCGACCTGGCGGGGTCCGGCCCGCAAGGGCGCATCGTCAAGCGGGACGTCGAACAGGCGCTGGCCGGCGACGGCACGCGTCCGGCGCCGGCCGGGGGGCATACCGATGCGGCCGGTTTCGACCTTATTCCCCACGGCTCCATGCGCAAGGCGATCGCACGCCGGTTGACCGAAAGCAAAAGCACGATCCCGCATTTCTATTTGCGCGGACTGTGCCGGGCCGACGCGTTGCTGGGGCTGCGGGAGCAATTGAAGGCCGTCGTGCCGGGGCGCGTTTCCATCAACGACCTGGTGATACGCGGTGCCGCCTGCGCCTTGCGCGATGTGCCGGATATGAACGTCACCTGGACGGCCGACGCGCTGCGGCGGCACCACCGTGCGGACATCTCGGTGGCCGTGGCCACGCCCAACGGCCTGGTGACGCCCATCGTCAAGGCCGCGGACGGGCTCGGCGTGCCGGCGATCAGCGAGGCCATGACGGCGCTGATCGAGCGCGCGCGGGCGGGCCGGCTGGCCCCGGCCGAATACGAGGGAGGCAGCTTCGGCATCAGCAATCTGGGCATGCTGGGCGTCGCGGATTTTGCCGCCATCATCAATCCGCCGCAGTCGGCCATGCTGGCGGTCGGGGCGATCGTCAGGGAAGCCGTGGTCGATGAGGATACGATACGGGTCGGCTCGGTCATGCGCTATACCCTGGCCGTGGACCACCGCGCCATCGACGGCGAACTGGCCGCGCGGTGGCTGGCGCGCCTGACCTGGTACCTGGAGCATCCTGTCGCGATGCTCGTATGAGAACCGTGATGCAGCATTCTTCCTTTCCTCCTTGCATCGACGCGCTGGACGAGCAGCCCATCGCGCGCGGCGAAGGCCTGGCGGCCGGCGTGGCGCAGCGCCTGCGCCGGGCGATCGAACGGCGCGATCTGGCGGCCGCCGGCAACCGGCTGCCGTCCGAGACCGCGCTGGCCAAGGCCTATGGGGTCAGCCGGCCGGTGATCCGCGAAGCGATATCGCTGCTGAAGTCCGACGGGCTGGTGATTTCGCACCAGGGCCGGGGCCAGTTCGTCAACCCGCAAGGCAGCACTGTGTTCCGGCTGGAGCCCCCGGGGGATACGGAAACCGGCTTGAGCGAGCTGTTCGAGTTCCTGCTCGCCGTCGAAGTCCCCGCGACGCGATTGGCGGCCCAGCGTCGCGGCGCGGCCGAACTGGAAGCCATACGCACCGCCTATCAGCGCCTGTACCAGACCACGCGCGATCTGGGCGACGGCACGGAGGAAGACGAAGCCTTCCACCGGGCCATCGTGCGGGCCAGCCATAACCCGTATTTCATCGCATTCGCGAGCTTTCTGGATACCCGCGTGCGCGGACTGATCCGCACGGCGCGCAAGAACACCCGCAATCGCTCGATGGAGCTGGTGTGGCAGGTGCAGCGCGAGCACGAGGCGATACTGCGCGCCATCGAGGATGGCGATCCGGAGCGCGCCGGCGCGGCCGCCACGGCGCATCTGACGAACGCCGCGGCCCGGCTGGTCCTGTACAAAGGCTAGCCGCTGTCGGCACGGCCGGGGAGCCGGCACGGGCGGTTCCGGCGCGGCATCAGGTCATCAGCCAGCCGCCCGCCACGTCTATCGTTTGTCCCGTGATGAAGCGGGCCTGGTCGGACGCCAGGAACAGGCAGGCATCGGCGACTTCCTCCGGCGTGCCCAGGCGCCGCATGGCCGTGACGCGGCTGACCGCGTCATTGATCTCCTGGGGCACGGACTTCAGCAGCGGGGTCGCGATGCGCCCGGGCGCCAGCGCGTTAACGGTGATCCCGTGCTCGCCCAGTTCTCCCGCCCAATGGCGGGTCAGGCCGATCAGGCCGGCCTTGGTGGCGGCGTAGTGGCCGGCGACGATATCGCAGTAGGTCTTGCCTGCGACGGAGGACATATTGACGATGCGGCCCCAGCGTTGGCCGATCATGTGCGGAACCGTCAGGCGCGCCAGGTAGAACGCCGCGTTCAGATTGACGCGCATGACGGTATCCCACTCGCCTGGCGGCATTTCCCACACTTTCAACGCGCGGCCGCTAGTCTTGGGCGAAATGCCGGCGTTGTTGATCAGGATATCCGCGTGCCCGAGCGCCCGCGCCAGTGCATCGCATGCGGCTTCGCAGGCGGCGAAGTCCTGGATATCCGCCTGGACGAAGCGCACCGGATGCCCGGCGCCGGCCAGGCGTGCTTCCAGCGCGGCACCCGCTTGCGCGTCGCGGTCGATCAGGCCTACCTTGGCGCCATGGTCCAGCAGTGCCTGCACGATGGCCGAGCCGATGCCGCCGACGGCGCCCGTGACAATGGCCGTCCGGCCATCCAGCCGGCCGCCCGCGCCGGCGAAGCGGGACTGGGCCGTGGCGGCGGGGTGGGAAGACGATGCAAGCATGGCGCGTTTCCTGTTCCGTGGTTCCTGCGATGCGGTTCGCGTAACCGCGCTTGCGCGTCGGGGGGATCGCGGCGCGGTCAATGGCCCAGGTAGGCCTTCTTTACGTGCGGATTGTTCAGCAGTTCCTCGCCGGTCCCGGCCAGCACGATGGCGCCGTTCTCCAATACATAACCGCGGTCGGCCAGGCGCAGCGTGCGGAAGACGTTCTGCTCCACCAGCAGCACCGTGACGCCATGTGCGGTAATGCGGCGGATGATGTCGAACATCTGCTGCACCAGCAGCGGCGACAGGCCCAGCGACGGTTCATCGAACATCAGCAGCCGGGGATCGGCCATCAGGCCGCGCGCGATGGCCACCATCTGCTGTTCGCCGCCCGACAGCGACCCCGCGTACTGGGCCAGCCGCTGCTTTACGCGCGGAAAGGTCTGCAGCACTTCGTCCAGCTTGCGCCGCACCTGTGCCCGCGCGGCACGCTTGTAGGATCCCATCAGCAGATTGTCGCGAACCGTGAAGTGCGGGAACAGCTGGCGGCCTTCCGGGATCATGGTGATGCCGGCGTCGACGATGTCGCAGGGGGTACGGTTGGTCAGCGTGCGTCCTTCGAACTCGACGCTGCCGCCCTGGCAGGGGATGATGCCGCACAGGGTCTTCAGGGTGGTCGTCTTGCCGGCGCCGTTGGCGCCTATCAAGGTGACGATTTCGCCGGCCTGCACCTCGAAATCCAGGCCGTTCAGGACCTGGGTCTTGCCGTAGCCGGCCCGCAGCTGCGATACCTTAAGCATCCTGGTACTCCTTGCCCAGATAGGCTTCGATAACCGCCGGATCTTCCACGACCTCGCGCGGCGCCCCGCTGACCAGGACGCTGCCTTCGTTGATCACGATGATGCGATCCGACAGGGCCATGGTGGCGCGCATCATGTGTTCGATCAGCAGGATGGAAACGCCGCTGTCGCGGATGTCGCGGATCAGCTGGATCGCGACCGCGATGTCAGTGGGGTTCAGGCCGGCCATGACTTCGTCGAGCAGCAGGATGCGCGGCCGCGTCGCCAGCGCCCGGGCGACTTCCAGCCGCTTCATGCCGCCCACCGTCAGGTTGCGCGCCTCGGTGTCGAGGAAGCGCGTAAGGTGCGTGCGCTCGGCGATCTCGCGCGCCAGGTGCTCGGCTTCGTCGTGGTCGCGGGTATGGATATAGGCGCCCAGCATGATGTTTTCCAGGACGCTCAGGCCCGTGAAGGGTTGGGCGATCTGGAAGGTGCGGCCCAGCCCATGGTGGGCGAAGGCGTCCGGCGTGTCGCAGCTGATCCATGCGCCGCCGGGGTCGCGCAGGTGCACGTTGCCCTGGTCCGGCGCCAGGAAGCCCGAGAGCAGATTGAAGACGGTGGTTTTGCCTGCGCCGTTCGGGCCGATGATGCCCAGGATCTCGTTTTCGTGCAGCGTCAGCGACACATCGTTCGTGGCGCGCAGCCCGCCGAAGCTCTTGGACAGGTTTTCGGCCTTCAGCACGGGTTGACCGAGCGGCTTCGGATTGGCGGCCGCCGCGCGGGTGCCGCCCATGGCGACGCGCCTTTCCGGCGTGCTGCCCAGATAGGGCAGCCGCGCCAGCAGGCGCTCGACGCGCGGGCCGAACGCCCCGGCCAGGCCGCGCGGGATGGTAAGCACCACGGCCACCAGGATGAGGCCGTAGATCAGTCCATGCATGCCATTGCCGACCGCGCTCAGCCAGCCGCGCGCCAGTTCCGCGATGGGCAGCACCAGCACCGTGCCGGCGACCGGGCCGGCGACGGTGCCCAGGCCGCCGATCAGCGCGAACATCGCGATCTGCACCGACAGGTCCAGCGAGAATGCCGAGGCCGGGTCGATGAAGGTCAGGTAGGTGATATGGAAGGTGCCGATGACGCTGGTGAGCACGGCGGAGATGACCGCCGCCTGGATCTTCACCCGCGTGGTGTGTATGCCCACGGCCCGGGCGGCATCCTCGCGTTCGCGGATGGCGATCAGGTAATGTCCCATGCGCGATCTGCGCACCAGCCAGGACACCCACAGGACTCCCACGAATAGCGCGAAGGCGATGATGACGTAGTTCACTTTTTCGCGGAATACGATCCAGGTCCAGCCGATGTTCAGCGGCAGGCTGATACCGCTGGAGCCGCCGGTCCAGCTTTCCTCGTGAATGACCAGCAGGCGGAACACTTCGAGGATGGCGATGCTGGCCAGGGCGAAGAAAGGTCCGCGCAGG
This sequence comes from Bordetella sp., assembly GCF_057362025.1. Classification (NCBI taxonomy): domain Bacteria; kingdom Pseudomonadati; phylum Pseudomonadota; class Betaproteobacteria; order Burkholderiales; family Alcaligenaceae; genus Bordetella; species Bordetella sp. The sequence continues at coordinate 48,834 of NZ_JBMQQZ010000103.1, forward strand.
CGCAGCGTCGGGTAGCTGACGACGACCGCGACGATGCCGGACAGGATGGCGCCGACGACCATGCCTATCCACGGCGAGATCGCGAAATTCTGCGTCAGCAGGGTCGCGGTGTAGCCGCCGATGCCGTAGAACACCGCATGTCCCAGGGACAGCTTGCCGGCATAGCCGCCGACGATGTTCCAGGCCACCGCCATGGCCGCGAATACGAAGATCAGGATAAAGAGATTGGTCCAGAACGGCGTGCCCAGGACCACCGGAAGCACGAACATGACGGCCAGCAGGATCGCGCTGACGTACGCTTTGGGGCTGCGGAAATCGGGAAACACGTCTTGCTCCTTGTTATTCCGTGCCGACGCCGAACAATCCGGCCGGCCGCAAGACGAGAATCAGCAGGAAGATGCCGAAATAAACGACTTCCTTCAGATCGGGCGCGATGTAGTAGCCCGCCAGCGAGTCCACGACGCCGATGATCATGGACCCCGCCACCGCGCCGTACAGGCTGCCCATGCCGCCCAGGACGACGATGACGAAGGCGGTCAGGACGAAATACGTGCCGACCGTGGGGAATACCGGATACTGCGGCGCCAGCAGGCCGGCCGCGACGCCGACGAAGGCGGTGCCCAGGCCGAAGGCGATCACGTAGACCATCTTGACGTTGACGCCCATCAGCATGGCGGCGTAGCGATGCTGGGCCACGGCGCGCAATGCCCGTCCCAGGTAAGTGCGGTGCATGAAGACGTGCAGCAGGAAGGCCAGCGCGAGGGCAACCGCGAAGGTGACCAGTTGTCCGCTGACCATGGAATACTTGCCCAGGGCGACGGCGCCCGTGCCCACTTCCACCGGTGCGCGGAATACGTTGGCGCCGAACACCACCAGGGCCAGGTTCAGCAGGATCGTCGACACGCCCACCGTGGCAAAGATCTGGATGTGTTCGTCGGCATCGAGCAGCGGCTGGATGATGGCGCGCTGCGTAAAGGCGCCCAGCGCGAACATGATTACCGCCACCGGCGCCAGGCCGATGTAGGGATGGATGCCGAAGTGGCTGGCCGCCAGGTAGACCAGGTACATGCCCACCATCAGGAATTCGCCGTGGGCGAAGTTCACCACCCGCACGACGCCGAAGATCAGGGTCAGGCCCAGGCTGATGATGGTGTAAGCGCCGCCCAGCAGCAGCCCGTTGATGATCAGCTGTACGAAGATATCCATTGTGCAATCCCGCGAAGGCGCAGGACCGGCCGCGCGCGTGCGGCCGGCCTGCTGTCCGGTTCCGAGCCTGCCAGCCCCTGGGCTGGTTCGACGGTGCCAGGCTCTTGCCGGTATCGATAGCCCGGGCCGGGACTACTGCTTGTTGAAGACCGGCTTGCCCAGCGCGAGATTGGGCGGAGCGATGGTGACCAGCTTGCCGTTGTCCTGCCATTGCATGACGTAGAACTCCGACGCGTTGTTCTGGCCGTCCTTGCCGAAGTCGAAGCCCCAGCCGTTGGCGGTTTCGCCGGGCTTCTTCTTGTACGCCAGCACGGCGGCGCGGATCTTGTCCTTGTCGGTGGATTTGGCGTTGGCCATCGCTTCCAGGAACGCCTTGGCGCCCACGTAGTTGGCCAGGCTGTGGCCCGATTGGGGATCGCTCTTGTAGGCGGTCCTGTAGGCCTGCAGGAACTTGTCCAGTCCCGGCGCGCCCTGCGGATTGATCGAGGCCTGCGGGAAATCCAGATCGAACACGCCGTTGATGCCCGGGCCCACGGCCTTCGCGGTATCGGCCAGCGAATAGCCGCCGCCGGCGCCGATGACCACCTTGGGCGCGAAGCCGGCGGATTTCGCCTGGTTGAAGTACAGGATGGCGTCGTTCTGGTAGGCGGTCTGCAGGACCACATTCACATTGGCGCCTTTCAGCCGCAGGATCAGCGAGGACAGATCCACGGTCTTGGCCGAATAGGGCAGGACTTCCGCGACCTTGTAGCCGAGTTCCTTCGCGCGCTGTTGTTCCGTGGCGGCGACGTCGGTGCCGTAGGGACCGTCTTCATGGATGATGCCGATGACGATGTCCTTCGCGTTCATGCCCATGCCCGGCGCGACCAGGTCGTGCAGCGCATTGACGACCGCATAGCCGTACTTGCCCGTGTTGGGGTTGCTGCGGAACAGGTACTTGTAGCCGCGTTGCGTAATTTTGTGCGCCGTCGCGCCCAGTTCGAAGTACGGAATGCCGGCCAGTTCCGTAACCGGTGTTGCAGCGTAGGAAATGCCGGAAGCGTAGCTGCCGAAGACCGCGACGACGCCCGAGGACGTCAGGCGCTTGGTTTCGGAAACGGCCTGATTGGGATCGACGGCATCGGCCTTGAGGATCTGGATTTTCTCCCCGTTGATACCGCCCGCGGCATTGACTTCGTTCACGGCGATTTCCAGCCCGCGATAGCTTTCCTGTCCGAGCAGGGCCAGCGCGCCGCTGAAGGGGTAGACGGCCCCGACCTTGATGTCCGCCGACGCGCCGGCGCTGAACATCATCCCGCATGTACCGACTGCCAACGCGAACCTGGTGATTGTGTGCATGTCTCGCTCCGTTATGTCGTTGTAGGGGATCGCTGCATAAGGCCGGGCGCGTTTAGCATATATGATATATTTTTCGCGCGGACGATCGAAAGCTGCCCAATTCTGTCGTGGCGCCGGAAGCACGGTAAATGAGGGATTACCCGGCCCGGCTGGAGGCGGCCTGACGGATCGCATACAGCCAGTCGGAAAGGCGCGCGGCTGCGGTGCGACGACGCCGTGCGCAGGACAAGGAAGGCCATGAACGCGGCGCGCACGGATGCGCCGCACATGTTAAAGGAGACTAGCGCATGTTCGACGAAGTCGATTTCCGCGGCAGGAAAGTACTGATTACGGCGGGCGCGGACGGCCTGGGATGGGAGATGACCCGGCTGTTCCACCGGGCGGGCGCGGATGTGATGATCTGCGACGTCAACGAGGCGCGGCTGGCCGAGGCGGCCGGCGAACTGCCGGGCCTGCGCGCGGTGCGGGCCGATGTCGCCGACGAGGCCAGCGTGGCCGCGCTGTTCCAGGCGGTTGCCGGTGAGTTGGGCGGCCTGGACGTCCTGGTCAACAACGCGGGCATCGCCGGTCCCACGGGTGCCGTCGAAACCCTTTCCAAGGCCGATTGGGATCGCACGCTCGCCGTGAACATCACCGGGCAATTCCTTTGCGCCCGCCTGGCCGTGCCCTTGTTGAAGCAGTCCCGGGCGGGCGTCATGATCAATCTGTCGTCGGCGGCGGGACACCTGGCATTTCCTGGACGGTCCGCGTATGCGGCGTCCAAATGGGCGGTCGTGGGCTTTACCAAGACGCTGGCGCTGGAATTGGGGCCCTACGGAATCCGCGTCAATGCGATTCTGCCCGGCGCGGTGGAAGGCCCGCGTATCCGCGCTGTGATCGATGCGAAGGCGCGCGCGCTGGGACGGCCCGTGGCGGAGATTGCCGGTCAGTACGAAAGCCAGGCGGCGCTGGGCCGCATGGTCACGGCGCGGGACGTGGCGAACATGGTGTTGTTCAACGCCAGCGAGGCGGCGGGCAGCATCTCCGGCCAGGCCATCGCGGTCGACGGCTTCACGCAAAAGCTTTACTAAAGCCGGTTAACCAAGCCGGTTGACGCTGAAAGGAGACGCTTCATGCCTACCGCTGCCATCGTCGGCGCGGGACTGGTCGGGCAAGGCTGGGCCATCGTATTCGCGCGGGCGGGCTGGCAAGTCCGCCTGTACGACGTGGCCGCCGATCGCCTGGCCGAAGCCCGCCAATTGGTCGAACAGCAATTGCATGCGCTGCAGGCGCACGGACTGCTGCGGGATGCCGCCGGCATCGCCGCACGCGTGCAGACAGTGGACACGCTGGGCGGGGCGCTGGCGGGCGCGAGCTATGTGCAGGAGAACTCGCCGGAACGGCTGGACGTCAAGCGCGCCCTATTCGGCGAGCTGGATGCGCTGGCTCCGCCCGAAGCCATCGTCGCCAGTTCCACATCCAGCATTCCCGCCAGCCTGTTCACGGAGCATCTGCCTCAGCGTCATCGCTGCCTGGTGGCGCATCCCGTGAATCCGCCTCATGTCATTCCGGTGGTGGAAATCAGCGGCGCGCCATGGACCAGCGGCGAGGCCATCGCGCGAACGCGGGAGATCCTCGATGCGGTAGGACAGCGGCCCGTGGTGGTGCGCAAGGAAATCGAGGGATTTGTCCTGAACCGCCTGCAGGGTGCCTTGCTGCAGGAGGCCTTTCGCCTGGTCCGCGACGGTATTGCCAGCGTCGAGGATATCGATACGACGATCAAGGATGGGCTGGGATTGCGCTGGTCGTTCATGGGCCCGCTGGAAACCATAGACCTGAATGCCCCCGGCGGCATCGCCGACTATTGCGAGCGCTACGGCCCGATGTACGCTTCCATAGGCGCGACGCAGGCCGATTGTCCGGCCTGGGACGGCGCGCTGGTCGAGACGCTGTCGCGCGAACGGCGCGATGCGCTTGCGGCCGCGGATCTGGCAGCGCGCCGTTTCTGGCGTGACGAACAACTGATGCGCTTGATGCGCCATAAACAGCGGAATGGAGAGACGGATGGCTAAAGCCAAGCAGAAGGTAATTATTACCTGCGCCGTGACCGGCGCGATCCACACGCCCAGCATGTCGCCGCATCTGCCCGTGACGGCCGATGAGATTGCCGAAGCGGCGATCGGCGCGGCGCGCGCCGGCGCGGCCGTGCTGCATCTGCACGCGCGCGATCCCGGGACCGGCAAGCCTTCGCAGGATCCCGCGCTGTTCGAGCCTTTTCTCAAACGCATCAAGCAGGAAACCGATGCCGTCATCAATATCACGACGGGTGGCAGTCCCCATATGACGGTGGAGGAGCGCATGCGCCCCGCGGCCACGTTCAAGCCGGAGGTCGCTTCGTTGAATATGGGTTCGATGAACTTCGGCCTGTTTCCCATGCTGGATCGCTTCAAGGAGTTCCAGCACGACTGGGAGCGCGAACACCTGGAGAACAGCCGGTCGCTGATCTTTCGCAATACCTACCAGGACATCGAAACCATCCTGTCGATCGGCAACGCCAACGGCACGCGCTTCGAGTTCGAGTGCTATGACATCAGCCACCTGTACAACCTGAAGCACTTCGTCGACCGCGGCCTGGTGAAATCGCCGCCGTTCATACAGTCGGTGTTCGGCATCCTGGGCGGCATCGGGCCGCACCCGGAAGACCTGATGCACATGAAGCGCACGGCCGACCGCCTGTTCGGCAGCGATTATGAATGGTCCATCCTGGGGGCCGGACGCAACCAGATTCCGCTGGCCACGATAGGCGCGGCGATGGGCTCGAATGTGCGCGTCGGGCTGGAGGATTCGCTTTGGATCGGCCCGGGCCGGTTGGCGGAGTCCAATCGGATGCAGGTAGAGCGCATCCGCACCATTCTGGAGGCGCTGAACCTGGAGATCGCGACGCCGGATGACGCACGCGAGAAGCTGGGGTTGAAGGGCCGGGAGAACGTTGCCTTTTAGGCGGAGCGGCGCGCCGGCCGCCGGCGGCCGGCACGATGGCGTTCGGGGCGATACCGGTCGCGCGGAACGTGTGCCGCCGGAATGGAATGCCGCCGGTAGCGCTTAGCGGCCGCGCGCGGCCGCTTCCTGTTCCTGTTCTTTTTCGACCAGCCAATCGATCATGATTTTGCCGCCCCAGACCAGGTCGGCCTGGATGGCCTTGGCGGCCGCATCCGGATCGCGCGCTTTCAGCGCCGCCAGCACCGCTTCGTGCCGATGCTGGCCGCCGGAATAATCCAGGCCGGCCGTCTTCACGTGAAAGACCTTCAGGATGGGGCCGGTGATGACCCAGAACGATTCCACCGTATTGCGCAGGATCGGCATCCGGCTGGCTTCCAGGATGGCGAAGTGGAATTTGCGGTTCAGGTAGCTGGCACGCTTGGGATCGCTGGAGGTGCAGGCGATGAACTGCTGCTGCAGGGCGACGAGGTTATCCAACTGCGCGCGGGTGATTTTGGCCGCGGCCTCGGCGGCCCCCATGCCTTCCAGATGAAAGCGGATTTGCTGGATTTCGCGCAGCTTTTCCGAATTGACGTAGGGCACATAGACCGCCGTCGCGGCCTGCATTTCCAGGCCCTGTTCGCTGATCAAACGGAAGATCGCTTCGCGCACCGGCGTGATGGAGACGCCCAGTTCCTGGGCCAGTTCGCCGATGATGAGCCGCTCTCCCGGCTCGTACTGGCCGTTGATGAGTGCTTCCCGTATTTCGGTATAGACCCGGACCGACAGGTTCTCTTTTTTGACGGGCTTGAGGTTGGTCATGGCGCGAACTGCGAGCCGCTGGTGAAGAAGGACGGAATTCTAGCGCGCGGTGGTGCTTTTCCCGATGGGCGGCTATATTATATATCATATATCATGCAGACAACGATAATCGGAGGCAGGCCATGGTCGACGCTGTTCCTTCTGGCGGGCAAAACCCGGGCGATCCGCGCGGGCCTTCCGGCGCCGTCGATGCTGCCGCGCAAGGCGTCGATCCCACCTGGATCGCCATGCTGCGGGAAAAGGCCCGCTTCATCCGGCTGGAAACGATCCGGCTGATCGAAATCGCCAAGGTGGGCCACTACAGTTCGGTCTTCTCCTGCGCGGAGATCTTCGCGGCCTTGTACTACGGCGTCATGCGGCTGCGCCATGGGGAGCCGCACTGGGCAGGGCGCGACCGTTTCCTCATGGGAAAAGGCCATGCCGCGGTGGGGCTGTTCCCCGTGTTGGCCGACCACGGCTTTCTTGCGCGGGAATTGCTGGACGGCTATACCCGGCTGGGCAGTCCGCTGGGGGATCATCCCGATATGACCAAGGTGCCGGGCATCGATTTCAGCTCGGGGTCGATCGGCCATGCCTTGTCAAACGGCGCGGGCATCGCTCTGGGCGGGCGCCTGCGCGACGAGGATTTCAATGTTTTCGTGATGCTCGGCGACGGCGAAATGCAGGAAGGGCAGGTATGGGAGGCCGCGCTGTTCGCCGCCCATCACAAGCTGTCGCGGCTGATCGCCATCGTCGATCGCAATGGGTATCAGCTGGATGGCAGGGTGGATGCCGTCATCGGCATCGAATCGCTGAAGGACAAATGGTCGGCCTTCGGATGGCAGGTGCACGAAGTCGATGGACACGACCTCGGCGCGCTGACCGCGCTGCTGCGCCGGCTGAAGGCCGACACGGCGCGGTCCGGCCCCGCCTGCGTGATCGCCCATACCGTGAAGGGCAAGGGCGTCGGCTTCATGGAAACCGAACCGGGATGGCACCTGGGTTATCTGGCGCCCGCCGATGCCAGGGCCGCCGTGGACGAAATCCTGGCGCGGGAGATCTGAACATGACCGATGCACTCCCGCAGTCGCCGCGAGCCGGGCATCCGTTGTCGCCCGAGTCCTGGCAGTATCGCGCCCTGAACGCCGTGACGCCCGGCCTGGCCTGGCTGGCCGATGCCCTGATCGAGCTGACCCGCGACGGCCATCCCGTCGTTGCCGGGTCGGCGGACCTGCAGCACTCCAATGGCTTGGCGCGCTATGCCGAGGCCTATCCGGATCGCTATATTCAGTTCGGCATTTCGGAGCAGAACATGGTGTCCGTCGCGGCGGGGCTGGCCGCCACGGGCCATATGCCTTTCGTCGCGACCTTCGCATCCTTCCTGGGACTGCTGTGCTGCGAACAGATCCGCATGGACGTGGCCTACACGCGCCTGCCGGTGCGGCTGATCGGCCATCACACGGGCATCAGCCTGGGGTTCTATGGAACCTCGCATCACGCCACGGAGGATATCTCCACCATGCGGGCCATCGCCGGGCTGACGGTGGTATCGCCGGCCGACGGCCCCCAGCTGGCGGCCGCCATCAAGGCGTCGGTCGACTGGCCCGAACCCATCTATTTTCGCATCGGCCGCGGTCGCGACCCGCAGGTCTACGACGCGCATGCGCCTTTCGTCTTCGGCAAGGCCATCGTGCACGACGTCGGCAGCGACGCGACGCTGGTGGCTTGCGGTATCACCGTCAGGGCGGCAATCGACGCCGCGGCGTCCTTGCGGCGGGAAGGGTATTCCGTGGGCGTGATCGATATGCCGACGATCAAGCCGCTGGATCGCGAGGCCGTCCTGGCCGCGTGCGCGCAGGCTCCGTTGATGATGACTGTCGAAGAACACAACGTGCTCGGGGGATTGGGCTCGGCCGTGGCGGAGGTATTGGCAGAAGCCGGCGGCGGTACGCGGCTGGTGCGCCATGGGATCTATGATGAGTACAGCCTGATCGCGCCGCCGGCGACGCTTTATGCGCATTACAAGCTGGACGCCGACGGTATCCGTGAGACGGTCCTGAGCCACATACAAAAGAACGGAGACAAACGATGACGCCCATCAGCGGCAAGACTCGGGTATACGGCATCCTGGCCGATCCCATCCATCACGTGCAGGCGCCCCAGCGCTTGAACGAGTATTTCGCCTCTATCGGCTTCGATGGCGTGATGATCCCGATCCACGTGCGTCCGGATAATCTTCCCGCGGTGGTGGCCGGCCTGCGCGGCATGGAAAACCTGGGTGGCCTGGTGGTGACGGTACCGCACAAGACGGCCATTCTCGCGTTGTGCGACGAGGCCTCGGAGGTGACGCGCAAGATTGGCGCGGCCAATGTGGTGCGCCGCGATGCCGGCGGTCGCCTGGTCGCCACCATGCTCGATGGAGAAGGGTTCGTGGGCGGCCTGCGTGCCGAGGGCAAGGCGGTGGAAGGCAGGACGGCCTACCTGGCCGGTGCCGGCGGCGCCGCCAACGCCATCGCGTTCGCGCTGGTCGGGGCCGGGGTGACGCGGCTGACCGTCGCCAATCGCACGCGCGCGAAGGCAGAGGACCTGCGCCAGCGCATCCTGGCGCTCCATCCCGCGGCGGACGTGCGCGTCGGGTCGGAGGACCCCGGCGACCACGACCTGGTGGTCAATGCCACGTCGCTGGGCATGCGCCAGGGCGACGCGCTGCCCCTGGATGTATCGAGGCTGACGCCGCGGCAACTGGTATGCGAGGTGATCATGCAGCCGCGCGAAACCGCGCTGCTGCTGGCCGCGCGCGAACGCGGCTGCGCGATCCAGTATGGCGCGCCCATGCTGGCGGCGCAGGTCGCGCTGATGGCGGACTTCATGGGCGCGCGGGCGGCCTAGCGACGCGCGATGGAAACCTACGATTTCATTATCGCGGGCGGCGGTACGGCCGGCTGCATTCTTGCCAACCGGCTGACGGCCGATGGCCGCTATCGGGTACTGATGCTGGAGGCCGGCCGCGATGGCGGGAATATGTGGGTGTCCATACCGGCGGGCTTCAGCAAGCTGTTGGTCGACCCCGTCTACAACTGGCGTTTCCAGACCGAGCCGGAAGAAAACGTCTGCAACCGCGTCATCTCCGTGCCGCGCGGCCGCGGTGTGGGCGGCTCCACATTGATCAACGGCGGCATCTATGTGCGCGGGCAGCCCGGCGACTACGACGGCTGGGAGCGCGCCGGCGCGGCGGGATGGTCATATCGCGATGTCGAGCCGTATTTCCGCAAGCTCGAAGACTTCCCCCGGGGCGGAGCGTCGCGGGGGAAGGGCGGCCCGATGCATGTGTCGCAGGTGCGCGAACGCTTTCCCGTGGCCGATGCCTTCCTGGCCGCCGCGCGGCAGGACGGCCAGCGCATCAATCCCGACTACAACGCCGACGACCAGGAAGGCTTCGGCTACTACCAGGTCCTGCAGCACCGCGGGCGCCGCTGGACGGTGGTGGACGGCTATCTGCAGCCGGCGAGCCGGCGCCCGAACCTGCATATCGTCGCGGGCGCCCATGTGACGCGGCTTTTGTTCGAAGGCGGACGCTGCGTCGGCGTGCGGTATCGCAAGGGCGTTGGCGAAGTCGTGGCGCGGGCGGGCATCGAGACGCTGCTCTGCATGGGCGCGGTGCAATCGCCGCAGATGCTGGAGCTCTCGGGTATCGGCGATCCGCAACGCCTGCGGGCGCTGGGGATACCCATGGTGCACGCGCTGCCCCAGGTGGGGGAGAACTACCGCGAGCACTATGCGACGCGCATGAATTGGCGCGTCAAGGGAACCGTCACTTTGAACGAAATGTCACGTGGCTGGCGGCTGGTGCAGCAACTGGGAAAATACTACGCTGCGCGGCGCGGCATTCTGACCCTGGGCACGGGGCTGGTGCACGGGTTCATCAAGACCCTGCCCGACATGCCGTCGCCGGATGCGCAGTTCTTCTTCGTGCACGCCAGCTATGCCAATGCGGCGGAACGCATCCTGGACCGCCATCCGGGCATGACTTTGGGGGTGGCGCAACTGCGCCCCTGCTCGGTCGGAAGTATCCATATCAGGGCGGCCAGTCCCTACGAGCCGCCCGCCATACGGCCGAACTTCCTGAGCTCGGACGTGGACCGGACCTGCCTGATCGAGGCCATGCGGATTGGCCGGCGCATCGTTGGACAGGCCGCGCTGCGCGAGTATGTGGCCGAGGAAACCAGCCCGGGCGCGGCGGTGGAGAGCGATGACGAGTGGCTGGAGTTCGCGCGCCGGAATGGCCAGACCATCTATCACCCGGTCGGTACCTGCCGCATGGGTTCGGACAAGGACGCCGTGACCGATCCGCGCCTGCGCGTCCGCGGGTTGGCGGGTTTGCGCGTGGTGGATGCTTCGGTGATGCCGGCCATGGTATCGGGTAATACCCAGGCGGCGGTGATGATGGTGGCGGAGAAGGGTGCCGATATGATCCTGGAGGACGCCCGCCGCGCGCAGTGAGCGGTCCCGCGACGCGCGCGAGTGACGGGCGCCGCGCGCTGGATTGCCGCGGTCGCGCCTTATGCCGAGGCGCTCATCGCCCACGCTTGCAGGTAGCGTTCGTAGTTGGCGACGTCGTCGTCCGGGTCTTGCGCGCCATTGCCGTCGGTCGGGCATGCCTGGCGGCCGGAGGCGGCGGCGCCTTTGGCCGGCTCGTCATTTGCCAGGCTCACGACCAAGCCGCCGAGGAATTCCGCGAAGGCATTCAGCACACGGTGCCATACGCCGATGGTTGGGCAGAGGCCGGTGCCGGTGTTTTCGGCGGCGCTGTGCGTTGGGGATTGCGCGGGAGCTTGCGTGGAGGATTGCGGAATCTGGCGTCGCGAGCGCGGCGCGGCGATAGTGTCCTGCAGGGGGCCGGCGGCGGGTAGCCTGCGGTCGGCGGCGGTATGGCCCTGATGGCAGGGCGCCAGCAGTATGGTGCCGGCTTTTATTTTCATCCCGTCCACCGCGTCTTGTGCCGCGCGGCTTTGCAGAGGATCTGCCGGTGGCGGGTTGCCGTGTTGGCTGAGAATCTCCACCAGCCGTTCATAACCGCGCGTGTTCCGCAGATTGTCGCCCGTGACATGGCCCGAGGCATCGATTTTCGATTCGTCCGTGGGCGTCAGGGGGTAATAGCAGGTAGGGGTGCCAGATATGTTCACGTGTTTCTCCTTGCGATGAGGATCGCGTCGGCTGAGTGCGGCGCCCTATGTGAAAGTTCCTGGCATGCGCCCCCGGTTACGATAGGAGCGCGGCGTGCCATCGCCCGGCCCTCCGATGCCGAACGGCCGTGCCGCCGCAAGGCGTGCTGTCCAGGAGTCTCGCTTGCTTATCGTCGAAGACCTGCATAAGTCGTTTGGCACCGCGCAGGGCAGCCTGCCCGTGTTGCGCGGCGTGAATCTGCGCCTGCGTGCCGGCGAAAGCCTCGCATTGATGGGTGAATCGGGGAGCGGCAAGAGCACGTTGTTGCATGTGATCGCCGGCCTGGAGCGCCCCGACGGCGGACGCGTCGTGGTGGACGGGATGGCCTTGCACGCGCACGGCGAAGCCGGCCTGTCGCGCTGGCGCAGGACCGGCATCGGCCTGGTCTTCCAGCAGTACAACCTTCTGGGCAGCCTGGACGTCGCGGCCAACCTGGGCTTCCAGGCAAGGCTGGCGGGGCGCCACGATGCCGCCTGGCTGGCGCACCTGACCGATCGGCTCGGCCTGTCGGCGCTGCTGTCGCGCTACCCCGAACAATTGTCCGGCGGCCAGCAGCAGCGCGTGGCCATCGGCCGCGCCCTGGCCCATCGTCCCGCCTTCGTGCTGGCCGACGAGCCCACGGGCAGCCTGGACGAAGCCAGCAGCGATGCCGTGCTGGATCTTTTGCTGGAACTGGTGCGCGACGCGGGCAGCGCGCTTCTGATGGTGACGCACAGCGCGCGCCTGGCGGCACGTTTGTCGCGCCGGCTGACGCTGCATCTGGGCCGGGTATGCGCGGACGATGGCGATAGGGTCGAATCGGACGGCGATGGTGTCGATGCGTACGGCGATGGTGTGGATATGGGCGGCGGTCGCACCGGCAGGACACGATGACCGGCGATAAACGATGAACGTCTTCTTGTCCTGTCTGGGCGCCTTGGCCGGCCACTGGCGGCGCCACCCGCTTCAATGCGCCAGCATCCTCTGCGGCCTGTGGCTAGCCACGGCCTTGTGGAGCGGCGTCCAGGCCCTTAATGCCCAGGCCCGGGAAGACTACGCCCGTGCCAGCGCCGTGCTGGCCGCGCCTGCCCAGGCGCAATGGCTGCCCCGCCGGGGCGGGCTGCTGGACCAGGATGTATACGTGCGGCTGCGCCTGGCCGGTCACGCGGTTTCGCCGGTGCTGCAGGGGCGGCTGCGCTTTCCCGGCGATCCGCCGTTGACGCTGCGGGTCCTGGGCATCGAACCCTTGAGCCTGCCGGCCGGAGCCGCGATAGCCGGCCGCGCGGTGTCGTCCTTCGACCTTGCCGCGTTCATCGGCGCGCCCGGGCAGGCCTGGGTGGGACCGGATACCTTGCAACGCTTGCGCATGCGCGATGGCGATATACCGGTCACGATCGATGGCGAGCGCTTGCCGCCGCTGCGACTGCAGGCGAGCCTGGCGCCCGGCGTCATCGTGATGGATATCGGCCATGCCCAAGCGTTGCTGCACGAGAACGGCAGGATTTCGCGCCTGCTCGTGGCGGACGATGCGGCGCGCGACCCGCCCGCGCCGTGGTCGGATGTGCTGGTCGCGGCGCGTCCGGAGGACCGCCAGGACCTGGATCGACTGACCGCCAGTTTTCACCTGAACCTGACGGCCCTCGGCATGCTGGCCTTCATCGTCGGCCTGTTCATCGTGCACGCCTCCATCGGGCTGGCGCTGGAGCAGCGGCGCGGCTTGCTGCGCACCTTGCGGGCCCTGGGAGTCGGTCTGCCGGCGCTGGTGTCCGCGCTGGCGCTGGAGCTCGGTCTGTTCGCGCTGGCCGGCGGCCTGGCCGGCGTGGCCAGCGGCTATGTGCTGGCGGGACTGTTGCTGGGCGATATGGCCGCCAGTCTGCGCGGGCTGTATGGCGCGGAAGTGGCCGGGCATTTGAGCCTGCCGGCGTGGTGGTGGCTGGCGGGTATCGGCATGACCTTGCTGGGTGTCCTTGCCGCGGGCACCGACAGCCTGGTGCGCGCCGCGCGCCTGCCCTTGCTGGCGGTGGCGCGCCCGCAAGCCTGGCGCGGGGCGCAGGCCATCTCGCAGCGGCGCCAGGCCATCGCCGCCGGTGTGCTGGCCCTGGTCGCGGCGGGATGCGCGGCCTGGGGCGATAACCTGGCAAGCGCTTTCGCGATGCAGGCAGCCATCCTGCTGGCCGCGGCCTTGTTGCTGCCGTCGTTGCTGGATGGGGTGCTGGCCTGGGGCGCGCGCTACGTGCGCGGTCCGCTGGGGACCTGGTTCATTGCCGACAGCCGGCAGCAATTGCCGGCCCTGAGCCTGGCGCTGATGGCATTGCTGCTCGCGCTGGGCGCCAGCGTCGGCGTGGGCAGCATGACGGATGGCTTTCGCAGGACCTTCGTGACGTGGCTGGACCAGCGCCTGTCGGCGGATATCTACCTGAATCCCCGCGATAGCGCGCAGGGACTGGATACCGTGGACTGGCTGCCGTCGCAGCCGGGCGTGCGCGCGGTGCTGCCGCAGTGGCGCGCGATGACGGCGGTGCGTGGCTGGCCGGTCGAATTGCAGGGTGTCATCGATCATCCGGAAACGCGGCGGCAATGGCCTTTGCTGCAGCGGATGCCGGACGCATGGCAACTGATGGCGGCCGGACGCGGCGTGATGGTCAGCGAGCAGTTGGCGCGCCGGCTGCATCTGCGTTTGGCGGATACGCTTGCGCTGTTCGACACCGCGCCCGATGCGCCGCCGGCCTTTACCGTAACGGCTATCTACGCGGACTACGGCAATCCGCGCGGCCATGTGCTGATGGATGCCGGTGTGCTGCGCCGATACGATCCGCAGGCAACGCTGCGCAGCCTGAACGTGTATGCGGATACCGGCCGGCTCGCTGCGCTGCGTGCGGCGCTGGAAGCGCGCTATGGGGGCGCTGACATGCAGGTGGTGGACCAGGCGTCCATCAAACTGTGGTCGACGCAGGTATTCGAGCGGACCTTCGCCGCGACCGGTGCGTTGAATGCCTTGACGCTGGCCGTCGCGGGCATCGCCTTGTTCATCAGCCTGCTGACCTTAAGCCAGGGGCGGCTGGCACAGCTGGCGCCGTTGTGGGCCCTGGGCGTGCCGCGCGCGCGGCTGGCATGGCTGGCGCTCGGCCAGGTGCTGACCTTGTCGCTGATGACGGTGCTGTTTGCCATTCCGCTGGGCGTGCTGCTGGCCTGGACGCTGGTGGCGGTGGTGAATGTGCAGGCATTCGGCTGGCGGCTGCCGTTGTATGTGTTTCCCGGCCAGCTGCTGGTGCTTGCGGGTTTGGGACTGGCGACCAGCGCGCTCGCCGCTGCGTGGCCGGTGTGGCAGCTGCGCCGGCGGCAGCCGGCGGAATTGCTCAGGCGGTTTGCCGATGAAACGTAGATCGCTCCTTGCCGATGAAACGTAGATCCCTCGTGCTCGCTCCCCTGGCGCTCTTGCTGCTGGCCTCGTGCGACGACCGCAAGGCGCGCAAGCCGCGCGCGGGCTATGCCGGGCTGGGGCAGGATGCTTCTTCGTATGCACAAGTGGAGCGGGGGCGTCCACTGCGTTTTCCGGCGGACCATGGTCCGCATGACGGCTATCGCATCGAATGGTGGTACGTGACGGCCGATCTGACGGACGAAGACGGACATGACTGGGGCGTGCAATGGACGCTGTTCCGCTCGGCGTTGCGGCCGGGCCCCGACCGGCCGGGTTGGGAAAGCGCCAATGTCTGGATGGCCCACGCGGCGTTGACCGATGCGCGGCAGCACCAGTTCGCCGAGAAACTGGCGCGTGGCGGCATCGGCCAGGCAGGCGTGCAAGCGCAACCCTTTCACGCCTGGATAGACGATTGGTCGTTGGAAGGCGCGGACATCGGCCATGTGACGATGCGGGCCAACGGCAAGGATTTCTCGTATGACCTGGCGCTGGACAGCCAGGGCCCGCTGGTGCTGCATGGGGACGCCGGATACAGCGAGAAGTCAGGGCAGGGCCAGGCATCCTATTACTACAGTCAGCCGTTCTATCTGGTCAGCGGTGAAATCGAACGGGCCGGCAAGCGCCATCGTGTGCGGGGCCTGGCCTGGCTGGACCGCGAGTGGAGCAGCCAGCCCTTGTCGGCCGATCAACAGGGATGGGACTGGTTTTCCCTGCACCTGGCGTCGGGCGCGAAGCTGATGCTGTTCCAGGTGCGGCAGACGGATAAGCCGCCGTATCGGGCGGGAACCTGGATTGCCGCCGACGGCCGCGCCGTCGCGCTGCGGCCGGGGCAGATCCAGCTGGATCCGCTGGACTGGACCCGGCAGGACGATGGCCGACAGGTGCCGACGCGCTGGCGCGTAAGGGTGGCAGGGGTGCCGGGGGCCGATGTGGACGTGACGGTGGACGCCCTGCAGCCACGAGCGTGGATGGGGACGTCGTTTCCGTATTGGGAGGGACCGGTGCGTCTCGCCCCCGCGGGGAGCGGCTACCTGGAGATGACCGGATATTGATGCGGGAGCGGCCCGCGCACGTGCTCAGCGCCGCTATTCCGGCTTGATCCCCGCCTCCTGCACGACGCGCTTCCACCGCGCCGCTTCTTCCGCGACCAGCTTCGCGTAGCCCGCGCTATCGCGGTAAGCGATCTCCGCGCCCTGGCCCTTCAGTCGCTTCGCCAGGGCCGGGTCCCGCAATGCCTTGCGGGCTGCCGCTTCCAGCGTCCGGATCGCCTGAGGCGGCGTGCCGGCCGGCGTATGCAGGCCCACCCAGCCGAACACCGTCGCCTTGGGATAGCCGAGCTCGCTGACCGTGGGCACATCGGGCAGCAGCGCGATGCGCTGCGGGCTGGTGACGGCCAGTGCGCGCAGCTTGCCGGCCTGGACCTGGGGCAGCGCCGACGGCAGCGATGGGGTCGCTACCTGCGCCTCGCCGCTGACCGTGGCCAGCAGGGCCGGCCCCGCGCCTTTGTACGGGATATGCGTCCACTTCAGGCCTGTTTCCAGCCGCAGCGCTTCGCCTGCCAGATGCAGCGGAGAGCCGATGCCGCCGGAACTGAAGTTGATCTTGCCCGGTTCTTTCTCGGTCAGCGCGATCAGCTGTTTCAGCGTATGCGCCTTCAGTGCCGGATTCACGACCAGCAGGTGCGGAACCGTGACGAACAGCGTGACGGCCTTCAGGTCCTTGGCCGGGTCGAACGGCAGGCTGGCGTACAGGCTGGGGGCGGTGGCCACGCTGGCATCGCTGACCAGCAGCGTGTAGCCGTCCGGCGTGGCACGCGCCACATAAGCCATGGCGGTCTGCCCGCCCGCGCCGGCCTTGTTTTCCACCACGATGGATTGGCCCAGGATCGGCCCCATGGCCTGCGCGAGGTTTCGCGCGATCACGTCGGTCGTGCCGCCTGGCGGATACGGCACGACCCACGTAATGGCGCGATCGGGATAACCGGCGGCGTGGGCCGCCTGCATGCCGGCCAGCAGGGCCAGCGCGGCGAACCAGCGTGCGGGGAGGGAAGTGGCAGCGTGCATCATGCATGTCTCCTTATTGTTGTGTACCGGGAATGATGCCGTATCAACGGCCGGGTTCCGATACTTCGTAAAGCAGGGCATAAACCCCGTAGGCTTCTTCCGACCATCCGCCTCGCGCCAGCGCGTGGGTGGCGAACAGATCGTCGCGCAAGGCGCGCAGGTCTTCGGGGCGCGTGGCCTCGATCAGCACCAGGTGATCCACCTTGGCGTCGCTGACGCCGGTCACTCGCACGGCATCCATGCGCTCGCGCACTTCGGGCGCGGCTTGCAGGCTGTGCGCGCCGACCACGGCATGCCGCGTCATGGCGCCGCGCAGGCGCTCCTCCAGCCAGGCATGCGCGGCAGCCGGGTCCTTGCCGTCGTCCGGCCGCAGACGCAGGCTGGCTGCCACCGCTCCCAGACCACGCCCGTGCGTGGCGCGGACTTGGAAAGTGTTGCGCGCAACATTGGAAAAGCCGGCGCGTATGCGCCTGGATTGCTCGCTGATCCTGCCCACCAGCCGCAGATATCCCTCGCTGGCCAAGGCGTCGGGCGTATCTGCCTCGAACAGCGTCAGGTAGCGCGGCGTTCCCTCCAGTGCCTGGTAGCGGCGGGCGCGCCGATAGCCGCCGATGTCGATACGCTCGGGCATGTGTTCCTCGATGTACCAGGCATCGGTTTCCCGGTCCAGGGCCGGATCGACGTCTATCCAGAGCGCCAGTGCGCCGGTTCCCATCATTGCTGCCATTGCGATTCCTTTTAACGTGACTCGGTCGATTGCGCAGGGACGTCGACGCGATGTCGCCTGTCCGCGGGTCGACTCAATCCACCTTGATGCCGGCTTTCCTGATCAGCGCGGACCAGCGTGCGTAATCGTCGCGGACGATGCCGGCAAAAGCCTGGGGCGACGTGTAGTCGGGCTCGGCGCCGACGGCGGCCAGTTTTTGCTGGATGCCGGGGTCTTCCACGGCCTGCTTCAAGGCCTGGGCCAGCTTGTCGATCACGGCGGGGGGCGTGCCGGCCGGCGCGAGCACGCCATTCCAGGTGGTGACGAATACGCCGGGCAGGCCCGATTCCTTCATCGTCGGGACATCGGGCAGGGCCGCCGAACGCTTGTCGCCGGTAACGGCCAGGGCGTGCAGTTTGCCCGCCTTGATCAGCGTGACCGCCGAGGGCAGTGTGGCGAACATCGCATCGACATGGCCGCCCGTGAGGTCGACCAGCGCCGGACCGCCCCCCTTGTACGGAATATGCGTGACCTGGACACCGGCCTCGTTCTGGTAGAGCTCCGCCGTCAGGTGATTGGTGCTGCCCTGGCCCGACGAGGCGAAGGTCAGTCCCTTGGGTTTCGCCTTGGCCAGCGCCGTCAGGTCCGCCAGCGTGGCGGCCTTGACGCTGGGGCCGACGACGAGCACGTTGGGAAATTGCGCCACGATGGATACCGGCGCGAAATCCTTGGCGGGGTCGTAGGGCAGGGTGCCGTACAACGTAGGGCTCATGGCGATCTCGTTCGTCGTACCGAACAGCAAGGTATAGCCGTCCGGCGCCGAATGGGCGACGTAGGATGCGCCTATCGTGCCGGTGGCGCCGCCGCGGTTTTCCACGATGACGGGCTGGCCCAGCGACGTCGATAGTTTCTCGGCGATGGGTCGGGCGATGATGTCGGCCACGCCGCCTGGCGGGAAGGGCACGATAAGGTGTATGGGCTTGTCCGGGAAGGTCTGCGCCGCCGCCGCCAGCGGGAAGATCAGCGCTGCGGCCAGCCATGCGGCCCGTTTGAGGGTAAGTCTTGTCATGTCTGTCTCCTGGTCGGCGATGCCGCCGTGTTTGTATCGTTATCGTTGTCGGAATCAATCGCGCGCCAGTAGCGGCGTGAAGTCGCGTATGTCGTGGTAGTCGTCCAGCCGCAGCACCGCATCGCGCAGCGCGTATGCGCGCTTGTGCCCCAGCACCGGCTCGGCATAGGCCAGAAACTTGCGGGTAAGTTCTTCGTCGCTCAAGGCCAGCCGGGGATGTCCGGGCGGATAAGGGCACACGCGCTGCAGCGCTGTGCCGTCGCGCAGGTGCAGCTCGATGCCGCCGCCGGCTGCCTGCGGCCAGCGCGTATCCAGTTCCGGATCGGCTTGCAGGACGACTTTGCCCAACAGCTCGCGCAGCGCGGGATCCGTCAGCACCTGCGCCTGGAACTGCGCCTCGCCGCAGGCGCCGTCACGCAGCGCGATCGCGGTGCAGAAATAGAAACTGTGCTGGGCGCTTTCGATGCCGGTTGGATAGCGGCGATCCGGATGGGCCGAGGGCGTGCGCAGCGCGAAGCCGGGCAGGCGCACAACGATGCGCTCGATGGCATCGGGCGCGGGCAATCCCTGGCGATGGAGGTCGATGGCGGCACGCACCGGTGCCGAGGCGGTGGCTACCACCGGATAGGGTTTGATGCTGGTTTCGAGCAGCCGATAGCGCCCATCGAAGGGGGCGGTCAAGGCTGCCGCATCGAATCCCCCGGCGGTCTGGCCCGCGACGGTTTCCACCCAGCCGTTGGGGCCTTCCAGCAGCGCCAGCGGCCCCGTCATGCCATGGCCCGCCAGCAGCGCGGCTTCGACGCCGGCCTTGGCGACCCAGGCTTCCGCCGTGGCCTTGATCATGGAAATGGCGCCGCTCTGCAATTGCGCCAGCGTGTTCTGGTGGCTGCCTGCGATCGCCATGGCGTGCGCCGTCCGGTCCGGGTCCAGGCCGGCCAGCCGCGCGGCCAGGGCCGCGCTGGAAAACTGCGCATTGGTGCCGTGATGCCAGCCGCGCCGCCATAACGAGGGCTCGCCGGCATGATCGGCCAGCCGCAGGTGCACCTCATAGGCGCCCACCAGCGCCGCGATCAGCGTTTTGCCGTCACGGCCCTGGCGTTCGGCCATGGCCAGCGCAGGCGCGAGGTTGCCGCTGGGATGCGCGGGGTCGCGCCCGAAGTAGTAGTCGTTGCTGTCCAGGTAGCGCAGCAGGCCGCCGTTGACCAGCGTGGCGAGCGCGGCCGAGGTCTTCAGTCCGCTGCCGATCAACGTGGCCTGGGGCGCGCCGCCGATGTCATCGGCGAAACGGCGCAGCGCTGCCGCGACATCGCTTTCCATGGCCCCGAAGGCGCAGCCCAGCGTGTCCAGGATCAGGCGCTTGGCGTAGTGGACGACCTCTGGCGGCAGGGCCTCGTAGTGCACGTCGTGGACGAATGCCGCCAGGCCTTGCAGCACAGTGCGAGCCGGACGGTCGGGGGGCTCGTTGGCGGCGGGCGTCTGCGGCCGCGGGGAAATGGCGGCCCCGGTCGGGGCGGACGGCGTGGCCATGGCGTTCAGAACGCGAAGCGGCTGGAACCGCCATCTACGGGGATTACGGTGCCGGTGACATAGCTGGCCAGCGGCGAGGCCAGGAAGAGGGCGACGGCCGCGATTTCCTCCGGCTCGCCGAAGCGGCCGACGGGAATTTCCGCCTGGGCGTATTCGCGCTCGCTTTCGGCGGTGGGGTAGCGCTTGGCGATCTGCTCGCTGTGGATACGGCCGGGCTGCAGGCAGTTCATCGTGATGCCGAAGGGCGCGACTTCCCGGGACAGCCCCTTGGACCACACATGCACGGCGGCCTTGGCGGTGAAGGCGGCGTTCAGCATGCGGGGTTCCGACGTGCCCGTGAAGGTGACGATACGGCCCCAGCCATGCTGCTTCATGCCCGGCACGACGGCGTGCGTGAGTTCGCGGATACGGAAGAAGTTCAGCAGCATGCCTTCGTGCCATTGGTCCCGGGTGGCTTCGAAGGGCACCGGGCGGCTGGCGCCGGCCGCGTTCATCAGAATGTCGACGCGGCCGAGCAGGCGCTGCGCTTCGGCGGCCACGCGCTCGGGCGCATCTTCGTCGTAGAAGTCGGCCTGCAGCGGCATGATCTTGCCGCCCTTGCCCTGGCTGGCCACCTGCTGGGCGATGTCAGCGGCGCTTTTTTCCACGAGTTCGACGCGGCGCGCCACGGCCACCACGTTCGCGCCGGCCAGCGCGAGCAGGCGCGCGGTGGTGCGGCCTATGCCTTGGCTGGCGCCCGTGACCAGGGCGGTGCGTCCTTCGAAGTTCAATTCCATTGTGTCTCTCTACTGGGAAGTTGGCCGGCCCGAGGGCCGGCGATGCCGGGTGTTGCGTGGGCCGCCGCCCGCTGTTATTCTGGTTGTGTCTCACTGAATGAGACATTCGTCCGATTAATGATAATTCTGCGGCTGGCATGGCACGCTTGTCAACGTCGGGTTTTCGCCAGCGCGGCTTTTACAATCCGCCCGGACCGATACAGGCAGACTTGGAACGCGATGAAACAGACCAGGAACGAGGGCACCGCCGTGCGGCCGGCACAAGGCGGCCGGGACGGAGAACAGAAAAGCGCCGTGCGCCGGCCGCGGGCAAAGGCCGCGGATGCGCCGGGAGCGGAGCGCGACGGGGAGCCGGCCGGCGAGGGCAAGGAAACCAGTACGGTCAAGCGCATCCTGCTGTTGCTGCAATGCCTGGTCGACCATCCGGGCGAATCCGCGCAGGCGCTGGCGCAGCGCCTGAACCTGCCACGCAGTACCGTCCATCGCCTGTTGGCCACGCTGCGCGACAACGACTACGCCGGGCATGAACCCGGCGGCACATTCGGTCCCGGCCTGGAGATCTACCGCATGGCGGCCAAGCTGGGCGGCCACATGCCTTACCGGCGCCTGGCCGAGCCCTATCTGCAGGCCCTGTCCGATCGCTTCCACGAGACTTCGCTGCTGACGCTGCTGGAGCGCCGGCAACTGAAGATGTTCCACGCGGCAAGCGGATCGCCGGACGATCCCATGCGCTACAACATCGGGCTGAATGTGCTGGAGCCGCTGGTCTGGGGCGCCACCGCGCGGGTGATACTGGCCCATCTCAGCCCGGCGGAAATCGACGCCGCGATCGCGGCGGGCGGCCCGTCGCCGGTGCAGGGACTGACGCCCGATGAAGCGGAAATCAAGGCGGCGCTGGCTCGCATCCGGCAGGACGGGCACGCGGTCACGAATTCGCACCGCACGCCGAACACGGTTGGGGTGGGTGCCCCGTTCTTCGATGCCGAAGGCCGGGTGGTGGGCAGCCTGGGCTTCCTGATCCCGACCTTTCGCTGGGAGCAGGCGGACGCGCAGCACATTGTCGGCGCCTTGCGACATGCCGCGGATGCCCTGTCGGCGCAACTGGGATACCGGGCGGCACGGGCGCGCTGACCGCGGCGCGCCAGGACCGTATGCCGCCGGCCCGCCCACTCGGCCCGCCCACTCGGCCCGCCCACCCGGCACGCGGGCCGCGGATGCCGGCCGGGGATTATCCTGGATACAGTGCAGCTGTTGTCGCGCCACGGCGGTTTTTCCATCTGCGCCCACCCGACATAATCGCCGCCATCCATCCCGATGCAGAGGTAATCATGAAAGCCATCGTCTACGACCAGGCCGGCCTGGAGCCGGAAGACCCCCGCGCGCTTTACGACACCGACATCGCGGTGCCCAAGCCGGGTCCGCGCGACCTGCTCGTACGTATCCATGCCATCGCCGTGAATCCGGTCGACACCAAGGTCCGGCGCGGGGTCGCTCCGGACGGGCCGCGCGTCCTGGGCTGGGACGCGGCGGGCGTGGTGACGGAAGTCGGCGAAGACGTGTCGCTGTTCAAGCCCGGCGACGAGGTCTTCTACGCGGGTTCCTTGCTGCGGCCCGGATGCAACGCCGAATACGGCCTCGTCGACGAACGCATCGCCGGCCACAAGCCCGCCACGCTGGATTTCGCCAACGCGGCCGCGCTGCCGCTGACTTCGCTGACCGCCTGGGAATTGCTATTCGACCGGCTGGGGGTACCGGAAGGCGGCGGGGATGGCCAGACCCTGCTGATCATGGGCGGTGCCGGCGGCGTCGGATCCATCCTGACGCAGCTTGCCAGCAAACTGACGCGGATGACCGTCATCGCCACCGCGTCGCGTCCCGAAACCCAGGATTGGGTGCGGCGCCTGGGCGCGCACCACGTTATCGATCATCATCGCGGTCTTAGCGATGAGCTGAAGCGGGTGGGCGTGCCGTCGGTCTCGCATGTCGCAAGCCTGACGCACACCGATTCCCACTATCCGCAGCTGATAGAGGCCCTGGCCCCGCAGGGACGGCTGGCGGTGATCGACGACCCGGCGACGCTGGACGTCATGCCGTTGAAGTGGAAGTGCATATCGCTGCATTGGGAGCTGATGTTCACCCGGTCGTACTACCAGACGCCCGATATGATTCGCCAGCATGAGTACCTGGAGCGCGTGGCGCGCCTGGTGGACCAGGGCGTGCTGCAATCGACCCTGGGCGAACGCTACGGCCGCATCGACGCCGCCAATCTGCGGCGTGCCCATGCGTTGCAGGAAAGCGGCAAGGCGCGCGGCAAGATCGTGCTGGAGGGCTTTGCGGCCTGACGGCCGAACAGGCCTAGAATGTCACTCATGGGCGGCCCGGCCGCCGCTGCCGAACCGGAGCAGCCTATGAGTTTTTCCAGCGACATCGAATACGTGCCCGTGGACGGCGAGGTGCGCCAATTGTTCATCCTGCTGCACGGCGTGGGCGGTACGCCCGCCGATATGCGGGACCTCGCCGCGGGCGTGCGGCACGCCTTTCCGCAATCGGCCATCGTGGTGCCCGCGGGCTTCGAACCTTTCGACGGGGCGGGCGACGGCCGCCAATGGTTTTCCGCGCGCGGCATCGGCGAGGACAACCTTTCCGCGCGGGTGGCCGGCGCCCTGCCTGCCCTGGTGGCGTATGTGCGCGCCGCGCAGCTGCGCTTTCATCTTCTGCAAAGCGACACGGCATTGGCCGGGTTTTCGCAGGGCGCCATCATGGCGCTGGAAGCCACCGCCGCGCACGACGGATTGGCGGGGCGCGTGCTGGCCTTTTCCGGCCGCTATGCGTCCATGCCCAACAGCCCGCCGCAATACACCACCATCCATTTGCTGCATGGGGCCGACGATAGCGTCATCCCGGCCGACCATGCGCGCCAGGCGCAGGCGCGCCTGGATGCCTTGCATGGCGATTCCACGATAGACATCGCCACGCGCGTGGGCCATGAGCTGCATCCCGCCTTGATCGAGCGCGCCGTCGTGCGTCTGCAGACCTGCGTCCCGCTGCGCAGCTGGGAGGCCGCGCTGGGCCTGAACCAGTCCGCGCCGCCGGGGACGATGCTGCACTAAGCGGCTTCGATGGGCGATTTCCGCGCGCGCCTTCGGTGCGGGATTTGGATGCGGGACTTTGATGCCGGGGGGGGCGCGTCGGGCCGATCAGCGCGACGCGGCCTGGCCGCTGGCGTCCGATGTCTGCCAGCCGCCGCCCAGCGCCAGGAATAGCGTGATCTGGTCGTTGGCGAGGTCGGCCCGCGACGCAGCCAGGGCGCTTTCGTTGCTGGCCAACGTGCGTTCGGCATCGAGGACGGTCAGGTAGTCCGTCTTGCCGTACTGGTACAGCGTGCGCGCCTGCCGTGCGGCCTCGGCGCTTTGGTCGCGCGCGGCGCGCAGGGAAGCATCGCGGTCCAGCTGCCGCGCGTAGATCTCCAGCGCGCTTTCGGTTTCGCGCAGCGCGTTCAGCACGGTGGCGTCGAAGCGCGCGTAGTCCGCCCGCGTATTGGCCTGCGCTTCGGCGATGCGGGCCTGTACCGCGCCGGTGTTGGGGATGGTCCAGGAAATCAGCGGGCCCATGCTCCAGCTGAAGGTGCTGGCATCGCCGAAGAATTTGGCCGGTCCCGCGGATCCCGCGGACAGGCCCAGCGTGATCTTCGGGTAGAGATCGCCCGTGGCCACGCCGATGCGGGCGTTGGCGGCGGCCAGGCTGCGTTCGGCCTGGCGGATATCGGCGCGGCGGCGCAGCAGCGCGGCCCCGTCGCCGACCGGGATGGGCTGGCGCAGCGCGGGAACGGTGGCGCAGTTCGTCAGTTCGGGGGGGAACTGGGCAGGCGTATCGCCCGTCAACGTGGCCAGCTGGAACAGCGCGGTGCGCCGTTGTGCCTCCAGGGGCGGCAGGTTGGCGCGCAGCTGTTCCAGTTGGCTGCGGGCGCGCGTGACGTCCAGCGTCGTGCCCCGTCCCAGGCGTTGCAGCCGTTCGGTGGCCTGCAGCGATTGATCCTGTACATCGACGGAATGCCGGGCCGACTCCAGCTGCATCCCCGCGGCGCAGGCCGTCGTGTAGGCACGGGTGGTCTGCGCCGCGACGGCGGCGCGCGTGGCGTCGTAGGCGGCCTGTGCCGCCTCGCGGTCGTCGCCCGCGGCCTCGATCGCGCGCCGTATCTGCCCGACCAGGTCGACCTGATACGAAATGCCGGCGCTGCCGCTGTAGGACCAGGCGTTCGGCGGGCGGTAGTCCGGCGCCAGTTCCTGGATGCCGGACACGTGGCCGTAGGTGGGCGACGCGCTGACGGTCGCGCCGGGCCGGGTTTGCGCCCGCGCTTCGCGCAGGATCGCGTCGGCGCGCTCCAGATTGGCCGCCGCCACGCGCAGATCCGTGTTGGCGTCCAGCGCCTTGGCGACCTGCGCGTTCAGGGCCGGGTCGTCGTAAAGCTGCCACCAGTCTCCGGGCACCGCCCGGGCCAGGAATGCCGCGTTGCCTTGGGCGCCCATAAAGGGCGCGGAGGAAGCGGGCCGGTTGACGACCGCGGAATCCGGCATGCGGTAATCGGGACCGACCGTGGTGCAGGCTGCCAGCGCGGCCGTGGCCGCCGCGGCAAGTGCATGGCGTATGACCATCATGATGCCAACCTCAGTCCGATAACCGCGCGGTCCTGGCCGGCGCATCGGCGTCGGCCACCGACACCGTGGCGGTCTGTCCGGCCACCAGCCTTACGCCATCGGGCACTTCGTCGATGTGCACCCGCACGGGAATGCGCTGCGCCAGCCGCACCCAGTTGAAGTTGGGATTGACGTTCGGCAGCATGTTGGCCGCGCTGGTGCGGTCTCGGTCCGCGATGCCCAGCGCGATGCTTTCCACATGGCCGCGCAGTACACGCGGCTCGCCCATCAGCGCAACGGTGACGCGGTCGCCTTCGTGGATGCGCGGCAGTTTCGTTTCCTCGAAGTAGCCTTCGACATAGAAGCTGCCACCGTCCACCAGGGCCATGACAGGACGGCCGGCCGCGGCGTAGGCGCCGACCCGCAGATCCAGATTGGTGACACGGCCGTCCGTGGCCGCCACGATGCGGCTGCGCTGCAGATTCAGGCTGGCGACCTCCAGGGATACCTTGGCCTGCGCGAGCTCGGCTTGCGCCTGTTCCACGCGGGTCTGGCTTTGTTCGCGCGCTTCGGCGGATACGAGCCGACCCAGTTCCCGGTTGCGCCGCGCGTCGCGGCCGGCCTGCTGCAACGCCACCGTCTGCGCGCCGACGGCCGCCTTGGCCTGGTCATAGGCCAGCTGGAAACGGGCCCGGTCGATTTCGAACAGGACATCGCCGGCTTTGACGTTCTGGTTGTCCCGCACGGGGACGGCGGTGACCAGGCCGGACACATCGGGGGCCACTTGGACGACATAGGCTTTGACCCGGCCGTCGCGCGTCCAGGGCTCCAGCTCGTAGTGCGTCCATAGATGCCGGCCGGCGACGATGGCGGCGACGACCAGCAGGGCCGTGATGGCGAACCGGATCCAGGCGAGCGGGCCGGGCAAGGCAGGAAGCTTCATGAAACTCTCGAAAAAACGTACGGTGAAATCCAGACCACGCCGTACAGCAACAGAACGTACAAGGCCAGATCGAACAGGGCCGGATGCCATACCAGGCGATAGACGCCGGTCAGCGCCAGCAGGCGGCGCACGAACCACGACAGGCCCAGGGTCAGGACGGCCAGGACCAGCAGCCAGGGCATGTAGATGCCGTAGAGACTGACTTCGCCGATCATGACGCGGCTCCCGGCTGCAGGCGGCGCGCGGCAGCCGTTGCGGCGAGCGCCGGGACGAAGTCGGGCGCCTGCGGAATCAGTCCGCGCCGCAGGCCGACCAGTGCGACAATGGCGCGCTCGCGGGCCGAACCGGCCGGCGTGGCATTCACGCGCCACAGGGCCTGGTCCAGGCGCGGGAGGAATGCATCGGGGATCGACTCGCGCCCATGGATGCGGCCGCGGAACCAATCGGCCAGGCATGACAGCACCGGCCGGATCGTGGCGTCGGCGATGGGCAGGTCGCGGCGGGCGCGCTGCAGCTCGGCGATCTCGTTGCCGACCCGCAGATCGAGCAAGGTGTCCTCCGCCACGGAGGAGTCGTTCTGGCCGCGCGCCGCCAGGCGGGTGTAGAGCAGGCCGATGCGATCCAGCATGCGCACCGTATAGCTGTTGCCGGCGGGCGGGCGATCCGCCGTCGCCATGTGCGCCAGTTCGCGCCAGTTGGCCGCCTGGATGCGGCGGGCGCTGTATTCGGTGCTGACCCGGCGCAGCAGCGCGGCCACCAGCGCCGCGCTGCCCACGCCGATGACCTGCGCGATCATCGTATCCAGGAAGGAAACCACATCGGCGGTGTTGGTGTCATGCAGGGCAAGCGTGCCGGAGATGCCGAAAAACACCGCCATGGCCTTGCCCGTGCTGGCCGGTCGCGCGATATAGACACCGCACACGAAACATACCGGAAACATCGCCAGCGCGACCATCTCGAAAGCGTGCACGGCGGGCAGGACGCACAGCAGGTAGATGGCGGAGATCGGGATCGAAACCACGGTGTAGACCAGGAACTGCCTGATGCCCGGCACCGGGTCGTCCTGCGACGCGAAAAAGCAGCTGAAGATGGCCGCCATCAGCGCCGCCGTGGCGCCGTTGGTCCACGCCGTGCCGATCCAGAACGCACACACGGCGCCGATCGCTACCGCCGCCGAGACGGACGACAGCAAGGCGATGCCATGATCGTGATGGAGAGCGCGGTTGGAGGTCGAGGCCTGGCGCCGCATGCGCACCGGCGCGCCGGCCAGACCGTCCTGGATATCGCGGCGCAGGGCGAAGCCGCGTTCGCAGTGGCCGATCAGTTCGCGCAGGCGTGCCGCCAGGCTGACCAGCAACAGATCGTGCCAGTCGCTGTCCGCGTGGATTTCCGGCGCCACGTGGGCCGCGCGCTCGCGCAGCGCGGCGGCGGCTGCCTGGTCGCCGCGCGGGCCCGCCTGCACCCAGGCCGATATATCGTCCAGCAGCGCGGGCAAATCCGCCGGCAGCGGGCGCCCGGAGGCCCGCAGCGCGCGCAGGCGGTCTTCCAGCGAGGATATGGTGGGTGTCAGGGCCGCCATGCGATCCTGCATGGCCATCACGGAGCGCGCGGTCCAGCGTATGTTGCCGGTGTCGTAAGGCACATGCGTGGCGAGTAGGCGCAGCTGGGTAATATCGTTGGCAAGCGCCCGGCGATCACGCGCGCTTTGGGACACCGTGTCGCCTTGCAGCGCGTCCTGTATCCATATGCGGGCGTCGTGCAATGCCTGGTCGAGCTTGCCGACGACCGCGCCGCCGATGCCGCGCGGCAGGATCAGGCTGTGGGCGAGCATGGCGCACAGGATGCCGGCGGCGATTTCTTCCACCCGGGCCAGCCCGGTATCGAAGACGGTCTCGGGCGCGGTCACGCTGGGCAATCCGATCATGGCCGCGGTATAGCCGGCCAGCATGAACAGGTAGGAGCGCGGCGTGCGGTCGAGCACGGCGAGATACAGGCACACGCCTACCCATAGCGACAGGGCCAGTACCATGAGCACCGGATAGCCGGCCAGCCTGGGCACCAGGTACACGACTGCCGCGCAGCCGAAGAACGTGCCGCCCAGCCGGAACAGGGCCTTGGAACGCACGGCCCCCGCCCACGGCTGCGAAACGATATACGCGGTGGTGACCGCCCAGAAAGGACGGGGCAGGTCGATCCGCATGGACAGGTAAAGCGCCACCATCGCGCCGATATAGGCCTTGATGGAGAACAGCGATTCCTCCGCCGTCGGTAGTTTCATTGCTTGCGCCCCTGCCGGGCGCCCGTCACCGGAATCGGCTCGATGTGGGCCAGCGATGCCTTGACCTGTTCAAAGACCCGGATGCATGCCTCGGCATCGGCTGTATCCACCCCGCGAAACACCTGCCGCCGCAGGTGCACCAGCATTTGTTCCACCCGTTCGCGCAGCGCATGTCCGGCGGGTGTCAGATGCAGCGTCTTGGCGCGGCGGTCCAGGGCGTCCTCGCGGCGTTCTATCAGACCGGCGGCTTCCAGCTGGTCCACTACGCGGACCAGCGAAGGTCCTTCCACGCCCATGGCTTCGGCCAGGACGCCCTGGCGCACTCCGTCGCCCAGGCGTCCGACCCAGATGACGGGCCAGGCAGTGGCCTGCGACAGGCCGTAGTCAGCCAGGGCCTTGTCCGCCGCGGCGCGATAGGCGCGATGTATCACCAACATGTGGCCGGTCAGGACCGCCAGTCGGGTGTCGGAGGGTTTTTTCATGGAAAAGATTTTAAGCTAACTAATAGGATCCTATCTATTTCAGGGAGATGGAAAACTGTTTTTCATCAGGAGGATTGCCAGGCGCGCGTTGGCGTGAAAGCGGCTGGGCATGGGCGGTCCCGCATGAGCACGGCACGGGAACGCCAGCCGCACAAAGGCGCGCCGGTCCCCATGCGGCCCTGTCCGGGCTGCCTGCGGCATGCTGCCGGGCGGCGGCGAGATCCGGTCGCGTGGCCGCCGGGCGGCGGATCAGTCAGGTATCAGGAGCGCTACCGGAAAATCCGCCAGGGCTTCGCCCAGCGGCAGGATGCTGTCGGCGCCCACGCGGCGCTCGCGGCCGCTGAGTGCATCGCGCAGCATGGCACCGGCATAGCGGTGCGGCAGGACGACAGCCGTCGTATCCCAGAAATCGCTGTCGATTCGCGGCAGGGCGGTGGGCGCCGCCGAGGGATCGTCGCCCGCTTCCGTGCGCAGGGCCTGGGCGCACAGCCTCGGCGCCAGGACGAAGACGCACCTGTCCTCCAGGCACCGCACGAACGCCAGGACATGGGCGCCACGCGGCCCCAGGATGGGCAGGGGGACGTAGCCGCCGCTCGCGAAGATGTCGGCGTGATCACGCCGTGCGCGCAGGGCGCCGCGCACGATCGCCTGTTTGATGCGGCCGTCGCGCCAGTTGGCCAGCAGCGCGTCGGGGTCGGCGGCATCGGATGCGTCCAGCGCCGCCATGCGCGCGTCGTAGTCGACGGGGGTGCGGTTGTCGGGATCGACCAGGCTGAAATCCCAGAACTCCGTTCCTTGATAGAGGTCGGGCACGCCCGGCACGGTCATGCGCAAGAGTGTCTGCGACAGGCTGTTGACGATACCCGCCGGCGCAATGCGCGCCGCGAAGGCCGCCAGGTCCACGGCTGGTGCATCCGCGTCCTGGGCGGGTTCCAGCAGCTTGCGCAGTACGTCCTCGCAGGCGGTTTCATAGGTCGCGTCCGGCACTACCCAGCTGGTGCGCAGCTTGGCTTCGCGCAGGGATTTCTGCTGCCAGGCCGACACCCGGTCGCCGAAGGCGCGCAGGCCGGCCGCATCGTCCGGCCGCAGCGTCAGGGGCCAGGCGCCGACCAGGGTCTGCAGCAGCATGTACACGTCCGCCGGATGCGGCGACACGGTGCCGGCGCCGCTGTACGTGGCCGGCACGTGCCGGTTCATCCAGTCCATGACGGTATCGGACCACAGCGCCGATACCTCGCTCAAGGCGGCCAGGCGGGCGCGCGTGTCCTCGCCGCGCTTATGGTCGTGGGTGGCGGTGGCCACCATGGCGTCCGGGAAATGCCGTCCCCGCGCCGCGCAGCGGCGGTGGAAGACGTCCGGCGCCATGCTGAACAGCGCGGGATCGGCGCCGACTTCGTTGCGCGACAGCAGCCGTCCGTAGCGGTAGAACGCCGTGTCCTCCAGCGACTTGGCTGTCAACGGCGGCGTAAGCTGCTGGAAACGGCGTATGGCCTCGCGCCGTGCGAGGCATTCGTCCGGCGGGAAGTTTTCCGGGGGGGCGCCGCCCAGCCAGCCCGACATCAATTGCAGCAGCGGGCCGTCGTCGCCGTCGCGGTCCAGCCGTATGCGGGCATGCGCCTGCGTGGCAGCGTGCTCGAACCGCACGCGGTCCATGTGATGCCAGCCGCGCTCGTCCGCGTAGATGCGGTACACCGGGAACACCGCCAACAGATCCCACAGGACGCGCAGAATGGCGGATTCGCCCCAATCGCGCGTGCGCAGGTCCAGGCGCGCCACACGGTGCAGCGCGCGCGCGGCGGCCAGCCGTTCCGCCGGGAAGTGGCGCAACAGCATCAGGTCGCGCGCCTCGTTCGCCACGGCGGAAAACGGCCGGGGATCGCCGGACAGGCGTTCCCACAGGTCGGTCAGCGTCTGTTCGCCGGCGGGATCGTGCAGCACCGCGCCCGCCTGGCTCATGAAGTCATAGCCGGTCGTGCCGTCGACCTGCCAGCGATCGTCCAGAGTCTCGTCGTCGGCCAGGATCTTTTCGATGACCAGGTAGGGGTCGTGCGCGCGCAGGGACTCCGGCCGTCGAACCACGCGTTCGGCCAGCGCCGCCCGCAGGCGGCCGCAATAGCCGATCGGGTCGCTCAGTCCATCCACGTGGTCCACGCGCACGCCGTCGATCAGCCCTTCCTCGTAGAAACGCAGCGTCATCGCATGCACGGCATCGAATACGTCGGGCCTATCCACGCGTACACCGATCAGGTCGCTGATCTCGAAGAAGCGCCGCCAGTTGATTTCTTCGGGCGCGGCGCGCCACCACGCCAACCGGTAATGCTGGCGTTCGAGCAAGGCGTGCAGGCGTTCGCGACCCGCTTCCGTGGCGGGATCGAAGTCGGCCAGGCCGCCGGCATCGCCGGGCCCGTGCGTTCGCAGGCTGTCGTCGTTCAAGGGATAGGGGGTACCGTGGACATCCAGCTCGAAACGGCCGGTGGCGGCATCGTGACGCAGCGTGATATCGCCCGCCGCCAGCGCCTCGCCGTAGGGCTTGCCCAGGAACGGCGCCAACACTTTGCCCTGCAGTTCCTTGTCGACACCGTCCCACGCGATATCGAACCATTCCGCATGCGGACTGGCACGGCCATGTTCGAGAACACTGTGCCACCACGGATTGTCGGTACTGGTCGCCATGTGGTTGGGCACGATATCGACGATCAGGCCGAGTCCGGCCGTGCGCGCGGCGGCGGCCAGCTCGCGCAGCGCCGCTTCGCCGCCCAGTTCCGGATTGACCTGTGCATGGTCGACCACGTCATAGCCGTGCTGGGACCCGGCGCG
Source organism: Bordetella sp. (assembly GCF_057362025.1). Classification (NCBI taxonomy): domain Bacteria; kingdom Pseudomonadati; phylum Pseudomonadota; class Betaproteobacteria; order Burkholderiales; family Alcaligenaceae; genus Bordetella; species Bordetella sp. The sequence continues at coordinate 81,055 of NZ_JBMQQZ010000103.1, forward strand.
GGCGCGGGTGATGGGCGACAGGTACAGGTGGCTTACCCCCAGCCGGGCGAAGTAGGGCAACCGGTCGCGGGCATCGGACAGCGTGAAATCCTTGTGCAACTGCAGGCGGACGGTGGCGCGCGGGGGGCTCATGGGGTACTCCGTGTGTGGGCGACCGCGTCGACGCGCCAGCGGGTGGCTTCGGTGTCGAAGAGCCTGGCGGCATCGGCGCCCAAGCGGCGGCGCCAGTTCGGATGCTGGTCCGTCGTGCCCGGCAGGTTCGGCTGTTCGTTCAAGCCGAGCAAATCCTCGGCAGGCACCAGCATCAGGGGAGAGGGCGTCTGCGAGACGAACCGCAGGACGTCTTCGATGGGGGCTTCCGGCGGCGGCCCGTGAGGGGCGTCGTGCGCGACGCATCCGGCCTGGCGTAGCGCGTGCCAGAGGGCGCCGCGATCGCGCGCGCGCTGCTCGTGCATGCCGTTCTCGTGCTCGTCGTCGCCCAGCAGGCCCAGGCGGGCGCGCCAGCCGATATCGGTACCGGTCCACCACCCGGCCACGGTGGGCAGATCGTGCGTGGTGGTCAGGGCGACGGAGGAAGCGGGCCAGGACGGTGGCGGCATGAAAGGCGTGGGATCGCTCCAGCCTTCGCGCTGGAACCAGAGCACGCTCATTCCCATCATGCCGGCGCGCTCGATGCGGTCGTTGAATCCCTCCGGAACGGTGCCCAGGTTTTCGCCGACGACGATGGCTCGGTGGCGCCACGCCTCCAGCGCGACCAGTCGGAGCATGTCTTCGAGCGGGTAGCGCAGATAGGCGCCGTCCTTCGGCGATGCGTCGCGCGGCACCAGCCACATGCGCGCCAGGCCCAGTACATGGTCGATGCGCACGCCGCCCGTATGCGCCAGCGAAGCGCGCAGCATTTCGCGGAAGGCCGCGTAGTGGTTCAGGCGCAAGGACCGCGGCGAAAACGCGGTCAGGCCCCAGCTTTGCCCCAGCGGGTTGTAGAGGTCCGGCGGCGCGCCGGGCGACAGGTCGGCCAGGATGTCGGCTTGCCGGCTCCATGCATGGCTGCCGCCGGGGTCGGTACCCACCGCCAGGTCGCTGATCAGGCCGATGGCCATGCCGGCATCGCGGGCGGCATGCTGCGCGTGCGCGAGCCCGCGCGCCGCCAGCCATTGCAGGAAGATGTGATACGCGACTTCCTTGTCGTGCGCATGCGCCCATCCCCTGACGCCGGCCCCCGTGGGATCGCGCAGGTCGGCGGGCCAGTGGCGCCAGTCCGTCGCATCGCCCAGCGGCGGAAGGTGCCGCGCATGCAGCGCCTCGAAGCGCGCGTGGCTTTCCAGCGGCTCGCCGCCCGCCCTGCGGAAGGTATCGAAATCGGCATGCAGGGCAGGGCTGCCGTCGGCGCGGAATTCCTCGTATAGGCGCCGCAGCAGTTTCATGCGCAGGCGCGCCACGGCGGGCCAGTCGATCAGGGGCAGGTCGTCCAGGCGCAGGATTTCGTCGCCAAGGTTCAGGGCGTCCAGCGCGGCGCCGACGGCCGGCTCTCCCAGCAGATGGCAGGGATCGGCGTACAGGCTGTTCAGGAACAGCCGGCTGGATGGGGCATAGGGACTGTAGCGGCCGGGATCGGCGGCGAACATGGCATGCACCGGACTGATGGCCAGTGCCTGCGCGCCGCGTGCCGCGGCCGCGCCGGCCAACTGCGCCAGGGCGGTGAAATCGCCCAGTCCGGACGCGCGGGCCGGCCTGGCATCGTGCGCCCGGCGCAGGCTGTAGAGCTGCACCGCCACGCCCCAGGCGCGGGACGCCGCGGTTTCCATGATGTCGCCGACGCCGGGACAGCGATGCGGCGCGACCGCCAGCGTCCATTCGCGGCCGTCGCCGCGCAGGCGGTAATAGCCGGGGGTATCGAGGGGAGGCAGGTGAGCGGTGTCGTCCTCCACGCCATGGGCGGTCAGGTCGCGTACCTGGCCCGATTCGTCGGCCAGTTCGAAGCGCACGTCGCGCACGCCGCGCAAGACGATGGGCGCGCCGGCGTCGATGATGACGAAGTCCTCGTGTCCTTCGCGTTCATGGGCCAGCCGGCCGAAGCTATCGCGTATCTGTCCGGCGCTGCCCGCCGGGAGGTCCAGCGCCTGGAGCAGGGCGCGCATGGCGTCGTCGCCCACCCGCTGCGGCCGGCCGCGGGCGTCGGTCCAGTGGACGGCGATGCCCGCGCGTTCGGCCAGCATCGTCAGCGCGTGTTGTTCGTCCTGGGGAATCGCCAGCCCGCTCATGCCAGCTCCTTCAACAAAGCCACCGTCACGCCGTGCTGCAGCAGGCCATCGTACAGCGCGCGGCCGGCACCTGTCTCGCTTTCGAAAAGCAGCACTTCCTCGCCGAGGTCTTCCTGCAGCCAGTCGGGGCGTACGTCCACCGAGCCCAGGTTCACGTACACCGACAGCACGGCGCCGTCGCCCAGCAGCCATTGCGCCACGACCGCGCGCAGGCCCAGGACGTGGGCGCCGAGGGAGTGGGCGTCTTCCAGCCGCGGCACGATCACGCGCTGCCGCAGTTGCAGCAGGATCCGGTAGTAGTCCATCCATTCGGGGTTCGCCGGCGCCAGGTAAGGGTTGGACCGGTTATAGGTCTCCGGGTCGTTGGGGTCCGGAATGCGGTCGCGTGTGTCGGCATGGGCGAAGGCGCGGAATTGCTCGAATTCCTTGCGCCTGCCGTCGCGTACCGCCTGCGCCAGCTGGGGATCGGCGTGGCTGGTGAAGTACAGGAAGGGCGCCGTGGCGCCGCGTTCTTCCCCCATGTAGATCAAGGGTATCTGCGGCGCGAGCAGCAAGAGCGCGACAGCCGCGCGCAAAGGCCGGGTGTCGCCGCGCAACAGCGAGATCAGTCGTTCTCCCATGGCGCGGTTGCCGGCCTGGTCGTGGTTCTGCAGGAACAGCACGAAGGACGTCGGCGGCAAATGGGCGCTCGGTTCGCCGCGCGGCGCGCCGCCGCGATGCTGCGAGGCTTCGCCCTGGTAGATGAAGCCGTCGGTCAAGGCACGGGTCAGCCGCTGCGCCGGATGCATGGCGTAGTCGACGTAATAGCCTTCGCTTTCGCCCGTCAGCAGCTGATGCAGCACGTGGTGGCCGTCGTCGTTCCACTGTGCCTGATAGCCGTGTTCCAGCGGATGTACCTGGTTGTCGTCGTTCTCCAGTACCAGGTGGACCAGCCGGTCGGCGGGCAGGTGCGCCCGCACGAAGCCGGCCATTTCCTCCAGCCAGCCCGTATCGCGGATGGCGTGCACCGCGTCCAGGCGCAGGCCGTCGAAACGGTATTCGTCCAGCCAGTACAGCGCGTTTTCGGCGAAGAACTGCCGCACCGCGCGGCGGCGGAAGTCGATGGCCACGCCCCAGGGCGTATGCAGATCGGTGCGGAAAAAATCGGCGGCATAGGCCGACAGGTAATTGCCATCCGGACCGAAGTGGTTGTAGACCACGTCCAGGAACACCATCAATCCCAGCCCGTGCGCCGTATCGATCATGCGCTTCAGTTCGTCGGGGGTACCGTAGGCGCAGTCCGGCGCATAAGGCAGCACCCCGTCGTAGCCCCAGTTGCGCGGCCCGGGAAAGTCGGCGATGGGCATCAGCTCGATCGCGGTGATGCCCAGCCCGGCGAGCTCGGGCAGGCGCTGCTCGATACCGGCGTAGCCCCCGGCCAGCCCGGGGTGGACTTCATAGATGACCGTTTCGTGCCAGGGGCGCCCGCGCCAGCCGGTGTTGCACCAGGGGTAGGAATCGGGGGCGATGACGACGCTGTCGTCGTGGACATCGCCGGCCTGCAGGCGCGAGGCGGGGTCGGGCACGCTGAGGTCCGGGGCCACGCGATAGCGGTAGCGCGTGTCGGGCGGGCAGGGGGTCTGGATCTCGTAGAAGCCGTCGCCGACGTCGGACATCGGCAGGGGGGCGCGCCCGGCGATTTCCAGGCGGATGCCGTCCTTGGCATTGGGCGCCCAGATGCGGAATCGGGTCAGTCCGCTGGGCAGATGCCAGGCGCCGAAAGCGGGCAGGGACGCGGCACGGCCGCCGCCGTCCCGGGGTTTGTCCGTCTCTGCGGATGTGTCAATGCTAGTCATGCGTGCTCCTGCTGCGCGGATACCCGCTCAATAGCGCAATCCCGTGCGCGTGCATCGTCACGTGATGGCCATGAATGTTGTGTTCCGGCACCTCTGGCCGCGTCGAATCGGCCAGCATGCGCCACGTCATATCGTTCGGCAGCGCGAAGGACACGTCGCTGCCGCTGCCATTGATCAATGTCAGCGTGACGTCCAGCCCGTCGCGCGTGCCGATCGCCCTCCGCAAGCCCAGGGCCCGCCCCTCGGGATCGTGCCAGGCTTCTTCCGTCATGGGATGGCCGTTTACGTCGAACCAGGTGGCGCCGGCCATCCCCGGCGCGGTCTCCTGATGCGCATGCATGTAGCGCGTGCTGCGCAGGCTGGCGTGCTCGCGCCGGCAGGCGGCGATGCGGGCCACGAAGGCGGTCAGGTCGCGCCCGTCCTGACTCGCGGCCTGCTCCCAGTCCAGCCAGGACAGGGCGTTGTCCTGGCAATAGGCATTGTTGTTGCCGTCCTGGCTGTTGCCGAATTCATCGCCCGCCAGCAGCATGGGGGTGCCGTAGGACAGCAGCACCGTGGCCAGCAGGGCGCGCTGGATGCGGCGTCGCACGTGCTGGATCTGCGGGTCGTCGGTCGGCCCTTCGGCGCCCCAGTTGCGGCTGCAATTCTCGTTATGGCCGTCGCGGCCGTCTTCCAGGTTGGCGTCGTTGTGCTTTTCGTTATAGCTGACCACGTCGCGTACCGTGAAGCCATCGTGCGCCGCGACGAAGTTGATCGAGGCCCATGGCCGCCGGTGGCGCCTGTCGAAGACGTCGCTGGAACCGGCCATGCGCTCGGCCAGGCCGCCGCGCTGGCCGGGATCGCCGCGCCAGAAGCGCCGCACCGTATCGCGGAACTTGTCGTTCCATTCGGCGAAGCCGGGTGGATGCTGGCCCAGCTGGTAGCCGTCCGGTCCGATGTCCCAGGGTTCGGAAATCAGTTTCAGGCGCGACAGCACCGGGTCCTGCAGGATGGCATCGAAGAAGCCCGATCCGGGGTCGAAGCCCGTGCCTTCCCGGCCCAGCGTCACGCCAAGATCGAAACGGAAGCCGTCCACGCGATACGACGTGGCCCAGTGGCGCAGCGAATCCAGCACCATCTGCAGCACGCGCGGATGCGACAGATTGACCGTATTGCCGCAACCGGTATCGTTGATGTAGTAGCGCTCGTCGCCGGGGATCAGCCGGTAATAGCTGGCGTTGTCCAGGCCGCGCCAGGACAGGGTGGGCCCCAGTTCGTTGCCTTCGCAGGTATGGTTGTAGACCACGTCCAGGATGACTTCGATACCCGCGGCCTGCAGGCGGCGGATCGCCATGCGCAGCTCGTTCGGATCGCCCTGCGGAAGGTAGGCCGGCTCGGGCGCGAAGTACGACAGCGTGCTATAGCCCCAGTAGTTGCTCAGCCCTTTTTCCACCAGGAACTTATCCTGCAGGAAGGCATGGACCGGCAGCAGCTCGATGGCCGTCGCGCCGATCTTGCACAAATGATCGATGAAGCGCGGATCCGACAGCGCGCTGACCGTGCCGCGTAGGTGCGGCCAGGTATCGTCGCGGCGCATCGAGACACCGCGCACGTGGGCCTCGTAGATAACCGTGTTTTCCCACGGCGTATGCGGCCGCCTGCTTTCGCTCCAGTTGAAGGTCTCGTCGGTCACGACCCCTTTGGGCATGGCGGGAGCGCTGTCGCGGCGATCCGGCATCAGGTCGCCCCGAGCGTGTCCGACGCGATACCCGAACAAGGCGTCGGTCCAGCGCAGCGGGCCGACCAACTGCCGCGCGTAGGGGTCCAGCAGCAGCTTGTGCGGATTGAAGCGATGGCCGTGGCGGGGATCGTAGGGGCCGTAGGCGCGGTAGCCGTACACCAGCCCGGGGGCGGCGTCCGGCAGGTAGCCGTGCCAGATCTCATCGGTGCACTCGGGCAGCGGCATGCGGCGGATCTCCTTGCGGCCGCGTGCATCGAAGATGCACAGGTCGATCCGGCTCGCGTTGGCGGAGAAGACCGCGAAATTGACACCCAGCCCATCGCTGGACGCACCCAAAGGATAAGGCAGTCCCGGCAAGAGCCGGTCGGGAAGCGGACCAGGCATGGGCGGTCTATCCTTGCAGCTCGAATATCACCGTGGCCAGGGGCGGCAGCGTCAGCGATAGCGACTGCGCCTGACCATGCCCGCCGACCTCGTCGGTGTGCCGGCCGCCGCCGTTGCCGACGCCGGATCCACCGTAATCCGCCGCATCGGTATTCAGCCGCTCGCGCCACCAGCCCGCGCGCGGCACGCCGATGCGATAGTCATGGCGCGGCACGGGCGTCAGGTTGCTGACGGCCAGCACCAGCCGGTCGCCATCCTTGCGCAGATAGGCGAAGACGCTGTTGGCGCTGTCGTCGCCCACCACCCAGTCGAAGCCGCTGGGATCGGCGTCGTGCCGGTGCAGCGCGGGAAGGTCCCGGTAAAGATGGTTCAGGTCGCGCACCAGATGCTGGACGCCGCGGTGCAGCGTGTCGTCCAGCGCGGGCCAATCGAGGCTGGAATCGTGGTCCCATTCCCGCGCCTGCGCGATTTCTCCGCCCATGAACAGCAGCTTGCGGCCGGGATGGGTCCACATGAAGCCGTAATAGGCGCGCAGGTTGGCGAAGCGCTGCCAGCGGTCGCCCGGCATCTTGTTCAGCAGCGACCCCTTGCCGTGCACGACCTCATCGTGCGACAGCGGCAGGATGAAGCGCTCCGAATACGCGTAGACCATGCCGAAGGTCATGTCGTGATGGTGATAACGGCGATGGATCGGGTCATGGTGCAGGTAGCGCAACGTGTCGTGCATCCACCCCATGTTCCACTTGTACGTGAAGCCCAGGCCGCCGTCTTCCGGGCGCGCGGTGACGCCGGGCCAGGCCGTCGATTCCTCCGCCACGGTGATGGCGCCGGGACACAGTCGCATGACGGTGGCGTTCATGTCGCGCAGGAATTCGACCGCCTCCAGGTTTTCGCGTCCGCCGTAGCGATTCGGTATCCACTGGCCCGCCTCGCGGCTGTAGTCGCGGTACAGCATGGAGGCTACCGCGTCCACGCGCAGGGCGTCCACATGGTAGCGGCGCACCCATTCCAGCGCGCTGGCGACCATGAAGTTGCGGACCTCCGTGCGGCCCAGGTTGTAGATCAGGGTGTTCCAGTCGGGGTGGAAGCCCTCGCGGGGATCGCTGTATTCGTAGAGCGCCGTGCCGTCGAATTGCGCCAGGCCGTGGGTATCGGTGGGGAAGTGGGCCGGGACCCAGTCCAGGATCACGCCCAGGCCGGCCGCGTGGCAGCGGTCGACGAAGCGGGCGAAGTCGGCCGGCGTGCCATAGCGCGCGGTGGGCGCGAAGACGCCCAGCGGCTGGTAGCCCCAGGATCCGCCGAAGGGATGCTCCATGATGGGCATCAGTTCGAGGTGCGTGAACCCCATATCGGTCGCGTAGGGCACCAGCCTGTCGCCCAATTGCTCCCAGACGCTGGCATCCTGGGCGCCGTCGCGTGGCAGCCAGGATCCGGCATGCACCTCGTAGACCGAGATCGGCGCGTCCGGCGCATGGCGCGCGGCGCGGCTCGCCATCCATTCCTCGTCGGTCCATGAGAAGTCTCCGGGCGGCGGAACCACGGACGCCGTCGCGGGCGGCATCTCCGTCTGCCGCGCCAGGGGGTCGGCCTTCAGCGGAAGGACGTCGCCGCCCACGCCGACGACTTCGTACTTGTAGCGCTCACCCGCGCGCAGGCGGGGGATGAACAGCTCCCAGACGCCCGCGCTATGGCGCAGGCGCATGGGATGGCGCCGGCCGTCCCAGGAATTGAAATCGCCCACCACCGATACGCGGCGCGCGTTGGGCGCCCACACCGCGAAGCGCACGCCTTGCACGCCCTGTTCGGTGAGGACGTGCGAGCCCAGGCAGTCGGCCAGCGATTCGTGGCGGGCCTCGCGGATCAGGTGCAGGTCCAGGTCGTCCAGCAAGGTGCCGAAGGCGTAGGGGTCTTCCGTTTCCTGCACGGAGCCTCCCCAATCGATGCGCAACCGGTAGGCGTCCGGCTGGCCGGCGGGTAGCCCGGCGGCCCGGGCCATGAAAAAACCATCGCGGATAGGCTGCATTTCGATGGCGGTGTCCGTGCCGGCGGGCAGCAGCGAGACCTCGCGCGCATTCGGCGCAAACACACGGACCACCGTGCTGTCGCCATCCGGATGGGCGCCCAGTATGCCGAAGGGGTCGACATGCCGCCCCGTGAGCAGCATGTCGATATCCCCGTGCAAGGCATCGGGAGGCGTGGCGAAGGTGAAGGCGGGCGTCATAAAGCCGGTATTCCTATTCAGCATTGGCGGGCCCGGAGGCGGTTTCGGCGGACAGCAGGCGATCGGCCAGCGTGGCAAGCCCGTTCAGCGGGATGCTGACCCAGTCCGGCCGATGGGCCGCCTCGTAGGCAATTTCGTAAGCGGCTTTCTCGATAAGGGCGAGGTCGATCAGCGGGTTTTCCTGGTTTTCATCCATCCACTGCGGCCTGGCATTGCGGGCGACCTCGCGATACGCCGACAGGAAGGCTTCGTTGGCCACCTCACGGAAGCGGACGATCAGGTCGCGGCGGCGGTGGCGCAGCACGGTCTCGGCCGGCTGTACTTCCACGTTGGCGGCTTCCACATCGCCGAAGCCGTTGGCGACCGTCGCGGCGGCGTAGTCGAAGGAACGCAGCAGCCCGGCGACATCGCGCGAGGCGCTGCTTTTGGCGCGGCGTTCTTCCAGCGTGCGCGCCGGTTCGCCCTCGAAGTCGATGATGTAGGCATCGCTTTGCGCCACCAGCACCTGCCCCAGATGGAAATCGCCGTGGATGCGGATGTGCAGGCTGCCGGTCTCGTACTGCGCCAAAGTCTTGATGGCGTCCACCAGTCGGTCGCGCTGGGAGATCAGGCGCTGTGCCTTCTCGGCGCAAGCAGCCTCCAGCCGGCCCATGTTGTCCGTCAATAGCTTCAGCCCGCGATCCAGCATCGCGGTGACGTCCGCGGCCCGGCGGCGCGCGTCGGCGGCGCTAGCCCTCTGGGGCTCGAAGGCCGGATCGTCGCTGGGCTGGGCCAGGGTCGCGTGCAGCTCTCCCAGTCGCCGGCCGATGGCGCAGGCAAAGGCGGTATAGCCCTTCAGGTCTTCGTCGTAGTCCTCGACGCTTTCGGCCGTCAGGGCGGCCGCTTCGAGCGTGCGCTTCAGGTATTCCAGCGTCCAGCTCCAGGCATCGCCCTGGTTGTTGATGACGGCGTGCATCAGCGCCAGGGTGTGCGGCGTCCCGTCCTCGTCCACCCGGACGATTTCGCCCAGCAGCTGCGCGCTGTTGGTGTAGCCCGCCTGCGTCAGGCGGCGTGTCATCTCCGCTTCCGGATGCACACCCGGCACGATATGGCGGATCAGCTTGAGCATGGCCACGCCACCGATGGTCATGGAGCTGTTCGATTGCTCCCCGGTGAACCAGGTGACCTCGGCGTCGCGCGGCAGATCGAGTTCGTCCAGCCCCGGCTCTCCCTTGAAGTGCAGCACGCAGGGCGGATGGGCACGCACCACGGGCAGTTCCAGCCGCTGCCGCATGCCGCGCACCAGCGCGTGGATGAAAGAGGGCAGCGTATAGGCGTCGGTCAGCATGCCCATTTCCGCCGCGCGGCGCACGCGCGCCAACGCGTATTGCTGGGCCATGGGCGGCAGCGTCTCGCTCCAGATCAATGCCACCGGCAACAGGAAGCGGGCGGGCTTGCCGTCGAAGTCCATCTCCAGTTCGGCGATGAAGCATTCGTATTCCGCGTCCTTCAGTTGTACGGCGTAGGCGGCCTGCGCGAAATTGACCTTGTGGTCCTTGGGGAACCAGCGCTGGCGGGTCAGGTACAGCGGCAGCACGTCGTGCCGCAGCGAACGTACCGCGCCTTCGGTCAGGTCGTAGCCGGTGCGCCCGCGCAGGACCAGGGTGTAGTACTCCGGCATTTGCTCGGGATGCGTGGCGTGCCAGGACGGCGGCGAGGCCACGGCGCTCAGTTCGAACCAGTAAAAGCCATAGGGTGGCAGGGTCAGCAGGTAAGGCAGTTCGCCGATGGCGGGGAAGGGCGTGCCGCCCAGCAGCTCTACCGGTACGCGGCCGTTCAGGCTGGACAAGTCCAGTTCCACCGGCTGCGGCGCACGCGACAGGTTGGCGACGCACAGGATGGTGGTGTCCTCGTACTCACGCAGATAGGCCAGTATCTTGCGATTGCCGGGAAATAGGAAACGCAGCGTGCCGCGGCCGAAGGCGCGGGTCTGGCGTCGCGTGGCCAGCATGCGGCGCGTCCAGTTCAACAGCGAGTGCGGGTCGCGTTGCTGGGCCTCGACGTTGACGGCTTCGTAGCCGTACAAGGGGCCCATCAAGGCCGGCAGCGGCAGGCGTTCGGGGTCCGCCCGCGAAAAGCCGCCGTTGCGGTCCGGCGACCATTGCATGGGTGTGCGCACGCCGTCGCGGTCGCCCAGATGCACGTTATCGCCCATGCCCAATTCGTCGCCGTAGTAGATCACCGGCGTGCCGGGCATGGAGAACAGCAGGCTGTTCATCAGCTCGATACGGCGGCGGTCGCGCTCCATCAGGGGCGCCAGCCGGCGGCGGATGCCCAGATTCAGCCGCGCGCGCCGGTCGGCCGCGTAGACGTCCCACAGATAATCGCGCTCGCTGCTGGTGACCATCTCCAGCGTCAATTCGTCGTGATTGCGCAGGAAGATGGCCCACTGGCAGTTTTCCGGTATGTCCGGCGTCTGCCGCATGATGTCGGTGATCGGGAAACGGTCTTCACGCGCGATGGACATGTACATGCGCGGCATCAGCGGGAAGTGGAACGACATGTGGCATTCGTCGCCGTTGCCGAAGTATTCCTGCGCGTCCTCCGGCCATTGGTTGGCCTCGGCCAGCAGCATGCGGCCGGGGTATTCCGCGTCCAGCTCGGCGCGGATCTTTTTCAGGACGGCGTGTGTTTCCGGCAGGTTCTCGTTGTTGGTTCCTTCGCGCTCCACCAGGTACGGCACCGCGTCCAGGCGCAGCCCGTCCACGCCCATCTCCAGCCAATAGCGCATTACCGCCAGGACTTCCTTCAGTACGTGCGGATTGTCGTAGTTCAGGTCGGGCTGGTGCGAATAGAAACGATGCCAGAAATACGCGCCCGCCACCGGGTCCCAGGTCCAGTTGGACTTTTCCGTGTCCAGGAAGATGATGCGGGTGCCGGCGTAGGCCTGGTCGTTGTCCGACCATACGTAATAGTTGCGCGCCGCCGAGCCCGGCTTGGCGCGCCGCGCGCGCTGGAACCAAGGGTGCTGGTCCGATGTGTGGTTGACCACGAGTTCCGTGATGACGCGCAGCCCCCGTGCGTGCGCGGCCCGGATGAACTTGCGCACGTCGGGCAGGGCGCCATAGTCGGGATGCACGCCGCGATAGTCGGCGATGTCGTAGCCATCGTCGCGCCGCGGAGAAGGATAGAAAGGCAGCAACCAGATGGTGTTGACCCCCAGCTGCGAGATGTAATCCAGCTTCTCGATCAGCCCGGCGAAGTCGCCGATGCCATCGTTATTGGCATCGAAGAACGACTTGAGGTGCAACTGATAGATCACCGCGTCCTTGTACCAGAGCGGATCGTCGCGGTCGGGGGTGTTGACGGTGCTGTTTTCTGCCATGGTCTGCTTCGCTTATGTGTCTCTGTTGTTTTCGCGGGCGGTCAAGCCAGGCCCGCGACCCGCCAGATCCGGTAGGGCTGCCCCGGATGCAGATGGATGGTTCGCTGCTTGCCTTGCCACGCCTGGCGGCTACCGTCGATCAGATCGTCGGCATAAAGCGTGCCGTGATCCGGCAGGCCGAACTCCCATAGGGGCACCTCCGCTTGCGCGGTCTGCGCATCGAAAGGGTCCAGGCTGATCGCGACCAGCAGGACGTTGTCGCGCTCCGCCGTGGCCTTGGAGAAGAACAGCACCCTGTCGTTGTACGCCGTATGGAAGCGCAATCCAAGATGGCTGTGCAGCGCCGGATTGGCGCGCCGTATCTCGTTCAACTGCGTGATCTCGCGCACGATATTGCCGGGCCGCTGGTGGTCCCAGATACGGATCTGGTATTTTTCCGAATCCAGGTACTCTTCCTTTCCGGGCACCGGCGTTGCCTCGCAAAGCTCGAAGCCGTTATAGACGCCCCACAATCCGGACAGGGTCGCGGCCAGGGCCGCGCGGATCAGGAAGCCCCCGCGCCCGGACGTCTGCAGGAAGCGCGGATTGATGTCCGGCGTGTTCACGAAAAAATGCGGCCTGAAGAAATCGGCCGGCGGCGGCGCGTTCAGTTCCGTCAGGTACTCCGTCAGCTCCTGTTTGGTCTCGCGCCACGTGAAGTAGGTATAGGACTGCGTGAAGCCCACCTTGGCCAGCCTGTACATCATCTTCGGCCGGGTGAAGGCCTCGGACAGGAAGAGGGTTTCAGGGTGGCGGCTTTGCACGTCCGCGATCATCCATTGCCAGAAGGTCAGCGGCTTGGTGTGCGGATTATCGACGCGGAATACGCGCACGCCCTGCGCCACCCAGAACAGCACGACATCGCGCAGCGCCCGCCACAGCGGGGCCTGGCGCGAGGCGCCGGGCTGCTGTCCGTAGAAATCCACGTTGACGATGTCCTCGTACTTTTTAGGCGGATTCTCGGCGTACTTCAACGAGCCGTCCGGGCGCCAGTCGAACCATTCCGGATGCTCCTTCAGCCAGGGGTGATCGGGCGAGCATTGAATGGCGAAATCGAGCGCGATCTCCAGTTCATGCCGGTGCGCCGCGTCCACCAGGCGCTTGAAGTCGTCCAGCGTGCCCAGTTGCGGATGCAGCGCATCGTGGCCGCCTTCCGGAGCGCCGATGGCGTAGGGGCTGCCGGGGTCGCCGGGCTCCGGATGCAGGGAATTGTTGCGCCCCTTGCGGTTGCGGCGGCCGATCGGATGGATGGGGGGAAAGTACAGCGTATCGAAGCCCATCGCCCGTATCCGCGGCAATTCCCGGATGACATCATTGAAGGTGCCGTGGCGTTGCGGATCGTCGGTCTGCGAGCGCGGGAAAATCTCGTACCAGCTGGAGAAGCGGGCGGCCAGGCGGTCCACGGTGACGCCGTACTCGACGGGCGTGGTGTATTCGAAGGGCCTGGCGTCCGCCTGCCGCATGGCCTGCGTGGTTTCATCGGCCAGCAGCACGGCGACCTGCTCCGGTGTAGGGGACGCGAATACCTCCGGCGGCGCCGCGTCCGTCTTGCGGCGGCTGCGACGCGGCTTGGTCTGTTCGGGTTCGTGGCCCAGAACGCGCAGCGCATGTTGCAGCACCGCCGCCGCGGGGGCGTCGGCAGGCAGCCGTTCCAGCGCCGCGGCAATGGCCTGCCTGCCTTCGGCGGTCTCCAGGGCCAGGTCCACGCCCGCCTGGTGCTTCTTGGCGTAGCCCTCGGTAAACGAATGCCAGGTATCGGCCCAGGCCTGGATCGCGAAGTAATGGCGCCCGTTGCGGCGCGGCACGAAACGTCCCTGCCAGCGGTCGTTGTTCAGCAATGCCATCGGTTCGCGCTGCCATTCCCGTTCGTCGGCGGCCTTCCACAGCAGGGCCACCGCGATGTGTTCGTGGCCGTCCATGAAGACATCGGCCTCGACCTGCACGGGTTCGTCCACCACCCGCTTGACCGGAAAGGCACCGTCATCCACCGAGGGCGACACCCGCTCGATGACCACGCGCGGCGCGCGCATGGCCGCGGTGACGGAGGTGCGGCCCTCGTCGGAAGCCGGCACGCGCACCGGCGGAAGGCGGCTTGCGCCCAGTTGCACGATGGCGCCCGGCCCCAGCCGGTCGGGCAGTTCGCGCGCCGGCTGGTCGGCTTCCCAGCTATCCAGCCGGGCGTAGTTGTCCGGCAGGCGGCCGCTCAGCGTCTCCCAATCGATCGCCGCATCGCGGTGGTCGTCCGGGTTCAACACCACCAGGCGCGCCGGGGTACGTCCGTTGCCGGTCAGCGCGTACGGCCGGCCGTCGCCCCGGAACAGCGCCGTTACCGGCGACAGCGGGCCCAGCAGGCTGTGCAGCGTCCCGACCGCCTCCGCGGTGCGCGCCAGCCACTGATTCGCCCGCGCGACGTCGCCGTGCAAGGGCGGATGGATCGGCTCCATTTCCTGCGCCTCGCCGTTGCGTTTCCTGGCGGGCCGGCGCGGCGCCGCGTCGTCAGGGGGCGGAGCGTTGCCATACCAGTCCTGCGGCTTGCCCTCGCCCCCGTGGTATTCGATCGGTTCCACGGCGCCGTCCTCGAAGCCCATCGGCACGAATATTCCGCCGTCGCCGACGCCCGCCGCCGTCCAGATGGCCCGCGTGGCGTTCAGGTATCGGCCCGCGTCGTTGTCCCGCCAGGCGGCGACACGCTTGGCGTAGGGCGCTTCAGCCGCCGCGATCACCGGCGCGACCTTGCGCAGGCGTGCATACTCTTCCACCAGCCATGGCGCGCGATAGTCCCACCATGGCAGCGACGAGAAGACCGCGTCGAAGCCCACGCCTTCCAGCGCGGCCAGCTGCGCGGGGCCCAGGCCCGGCGTCCATGCCAGGAAGCGGCAGTCCGGCCGCACCGCGCGCAGCCCGTCCATCAGCTCGCGCCACTCCGCGGCGTCCAAATGATGCGGCGACATGCAACGGAAACCCGCCACGCCGTTTTGCAGCCACAGGCCCAGCCGTTCGATCCAGTCCGCGACCAGGCCGTCCGGCGCCCGCCCGCCGTCGCGGCGCAAGGGCAGGGCATGGCGCTCTTCCAGCGGCTTGCGCGGGTCCAGTACCGCGTCCATGCCTTCCGGCGCGGCATACCAATCCGGATGGGCCTGGGCCATCGCGCCATGCGCGGCCACGCGGTCCAGCACGACATCGACCATCAGGGCCAGCCGGTACTTGCCGCACAGGCTGGACAGGGTCGCCAGGGCCTCGTCCAGGGCCAGGTCCCCCAGCGCCGGGTTAAGCCGTCCGGGGTCGTCGGGGACGTAGGGATTGCCGGCGGGATCGGGCAGCCAGAGCGGGGCGACCATCAAGGTGTCGAAGCCCAGCGCCTTGGCGCGTGCGCAGATCGCCGGCCAGCGCCCGTCGGCATGGTTGGACAGAGGGCCGGCGAGCACGGGATGGACGTAATAGATGCGCATTGATTAGGCTCGTTGGATGTTTTGTTGAACGGTAGGGGCACAAAACGCCCAGGATGCCTCCGCCTCGCAAGTGGAGGGCCCGGCCTGGCCGGCCGGTACCGCGACGGGGGCTATCCCGGGCGGCCGCGCCGGGACGCGCCTTCCCACGACAGAAGCCGGCGGGATCGAGCCGCCGGCCGCTTGCATTTCGCGGGGCGCGCGCGTCAGGCCGCGCCCGCGGTCAGCACACCGGAGGCCGGCTCCTTGCCGGTTCGCGATCCGACCAGCGGCCGCGCGGCGGCGGTCATCTGATCGAGCAGGGATGGCCGCGCGGCCTGGGCGGGGGCAGCCGCCTGCTGCGGGACCTCGCCGGGCATCAGCGAGCGATACAGGCTGTCGTAGCCGGGTACGGCACGCTCCCAGCTGAAGTCCGCCGTCATGGCGCGATGGCGCATGGCCTGCCAGATTTGGGGACGGCGATACAGGCTCATGGCCCGGCAGATAGCGCCCACCATTGCGTCCACCGTTTCGCCGTCGAACAATACCCCCGTGGCGTTGCGCATGGCGTCGCGCCCGGCGCGCACGCCCGGGTCGGTAATCGTGTCGGCCATCCCGCCCACGCGCGAACCGATCGGGATGGTGCCGTAGCGCATGGCATACAAAGGCGTGAGCCCGAAGGGTTCGAAACGGCTGCCGTGCAGCAGCAGGTCGCCCCCCGCGTGCAGCATATGGGCGGTGGCCTCGTCGAAGCCGATGCGGGCCGCGCAGCGGCCCGGATAGCAGCGTTGCAGTTGGCGCAAGGCCGCCTCGATCCCCTTGTCGCCCTGGCCCAGCACGGCCACTTGCAAATCCGGGTAGTCGTCCAGCACCCGCGGCAACGCCTGCACGGCCAGATCGGCCATCTTCTGGCTGGTCAGCCGGCTGCCCATGACCAGCACCGGCGCGCGCGGGTTTTCGGTCAGGCCGAAATGCTGCTGCAGGCGTTGTTTGCAGCGCGGCTTGTTCGCCATATCGCCGGCGCTGAAGGTATGGCCGTCCAGGTGCGGATCCGCCGCCGGGTTCCATTCCTCCGGATCAATGCCGTTGGGCACGGCCAGCAGGTCGTGCAAGCGTGTCGCCAGCACGCCTTCCAGGCCGCAGCCGAAGCGTTCGGTAAGGATTTCGCGCGCGTACGTCTGGCTGACGGTGGTGATGCGGTCCGCATAACGGATGCCGGCTTTCATGAAACTGATCTTGCCCCAGTACTCGACGCCCTCGACGTTCAGATGCTGCGGCTGCAGGCCGATGGCACTGGCCATTTCCATGGGGTAGACGCCCTGGAACGCCATATTGTGCACGGTCAACACCGTCCGCACATCGATGTTCTTCTCGCGCACCAGCAATGGCACCAAGGCGGTGTGCCAGTCGTGCGCATGCACGATATCGGGGCGCGGGATGCGCGTGGCGCCAGCGGCGACACGGGTCGCCGCGTGGGCAAGCGCGGCGAAGCGGATGGCGTTGTCCTGGTATTCGCGGCCATCCGTGTCGACGTACAGCGCGTCGCGGTCGTACAGCTTGTCGTTCTGCAGCAGCAGGACGGGAACGCCGCCCAGCGCAGGGCACAGGCCGTGCAGCAGGCGCGCCTCGCCGCCCGGCAGGCGCCGCAGGCGGGCGATTTCCCGCACCTGGGTCAGCTTTTCGACGGTGCCGCGATAGGCGGGCAGCATCAGCGTAATGGCGGTGCCGCTTTCGTGAAGGGCGCGCGCCATGCCGCTGACGGCGTCACCCAGGCCCCCGGTCTTTGCCAGGGGAAACGCTTCCGACGTAACAGCCAGGATTTTTAGCGACACGATACCTACTCCAATGAAAGCGCGTCCGAAAAAGGTGGACGCGCCGGGGGCAAGGAAAGCCGGGAGGCCGGACGGCGGCGGCGGGGTAACGTCTGCTACGGTCTCTCGCGTAGGAAATGACACGCAAAGTAATTTCTATACGCGATGCTCTGCTGCTATCCGCAACCGGCCGTCGTCCGGTTGTTTCTATCTTGGCAAGCGGCGTGCCTGATGGCCAGGCAACCATCGTCAACAGCCATTTTGCGCAGGGATCGCCTGCCGTGATGTGTGGATTGGTAACCTGCGGGGCGGACGCCGGCTTGCCGCTTGCTCGGCCCGCCTTTGGCCTGCATCGACCTAGCCTGCCATGCGGCCTGGGTGCGGCGATTCCGGGGCGCGTGTCATGCGCATCCATCCCTATGCCACTTTCCACCCCTGTCGACGACTTCGATTTGCGTTTGATCAAATAACCCGTCTTCCACTGCCTGCCTTGCCGTCCATGGATCTCATCGTTGCCCGACCCGAAGGTTTGTACTGCCCGCCCGGCGACTTCTATATCGACCCCTGGCGGCCGGTGGATCGGGCGGTCATCACCCATGCGCATTCCGACCATGCGCGCGCCGGCCATCGTCATTACCTGGCCGCCGCCCCCGGCGCGGGCGTCCTGCGCGCCCGGGTGGGCGAGGTCGACCTGGACGCCGTCGCCTATGGGGAAGCACGCGTGCACAACGGCGTGCGCCTCAGCCTGCATCCGGCGGGACATGTACTGGGCTCGGCCCAGGTAAGGCTGGAGTATGGCGGGCAGGTATGGGTGGCTTCGGGCGACTACAAACTGCAGGCGGATGGAACCTGCGATCCATTTGAGCCCGTACCGTGTGACGTCTTTATTACCGAATCCACCTTTGGCCTACCTATTTATAGATGGGACGACGTGGAGTCGGTACGCGCGGACATCAATGGATGGTGGGCCGCCAATGCGGCCCAGGGGCGGCCGTCCGTCGTGTATTGCTATGCCTTCGGCAAGGCGCAGCGCATCCTGCATGGCCTGGATGCCTCCATCGGGCCCATCGTGACGCACGGGGCGGTCGAAACGCTCAACCGCGTCTATCGCGCATCGGGGGTGGTCCTGCCGCCGACCGTCACCGCCACTGCGGTGGGCGATGCCGATGCGCTGCGGCGCGCCCTGGTGCTGGCGCCGCCTTCGGCGCGCGGCACGCCCTGGATGCGCCGTTTCGGCGACCATGCCGACGCCTTCGCCAGCGGTTGGATGCGCCTGCGCGGCGCGCGGCGCAGGCGCGGCGTCGATCGCGGATTCGTGATGTCGGACCATGCGGATTGGCCGGGACTGGGGCGCGCCATCTCCGCGACCGGCGCGCAACGGGTGATCGTCACCCATGGCAGCACAGCCGTGCTGGTACGCTGGCTGAACGAGCAGGGCCTGCGCGCGGAGTCCTTCACCACCGAGTATGGCGCGGAAGAAGACGAAGGCGGGGCCCAGGCAGCCGAGGGCACGCCGTGAAAGCCTTCGCCGACCTCTACACCCGCCTGGACGCGACCACCTCCAGCAACGCCAAACTGGCCGCCATGCGGGATTATTTCCGGGACGCGCCGCCGGCCGATGGTGCGTGGGCAGCCTATTTCCTGGCGGGCGGCAAGCCGCGCCAGCTGGTACCGACCAAGATCCTGCGCCAGTTCATCACCGAAGCGGCCGGCGTCCCGGAATGGCTGTTCGAGGAAAGCTACCAGGCCGTCGGCGACCTGGCGGAAACGCTATCGCTGTTGCTGCCGGATCCTGGCGTATCGGACACGGCCGGCCTGGCGGAATGGGTGGAAGAAAGGCTGCTGCCGCTGCGCGGCCTGCCGCCCGCGGAAATCCTGTATCGCTTGACCGATCTCTTCGGCAAACTGGACCGGCACGGGCGCTTCGTCTGCGCCAAGCTGATGACGGGCGCGATGCGGGTCGGCGTCTCCAAACTGCTGCTGACCCGCGCGCTGGCGGAAGTCGCGGGCGTGGAAACCCGCCAGATGGCGCAGCGCTTGATCGGCTATACCGACATCGGCGCGCGTCCCCACGCGGATCTCTTCGCCCGGCTGCTGGAGCCGGTAACCCATGAAGGCCAGGCCCGCGTGGATGGCCAGCCTTACCCTTTCTTCCTGGCCCATCCCCTGAACGCCGACCCCGCGTCCTTCGACGAACTGCTCGGGCCGCCGTCCCGCTGGCAGGTCGAATGGAAGTGGGACGGCATCCGCGCCCAGGTGGTGCGGCGCGCCGAGCAGACCTGGATCTGGTCGCGCGGCGAGGAACTGGTCACAGAGCGCTTCCCGGAACTGATGCGCCTGGGCAATCGGTTGCCGGAGGGCACCGTCCTGGACGGCGAAATCGTCGTCTGGCGCGAAGACAGGGTACAGCCCTTCGCCCATCTGCAGCAGCGGCTGGGGCGCAAGACGGTCGGCGCCAAGCTGCTGGCCGACGCGCCCGTCGTCCTGCTGGCCTACGACCTGCTGGAGCTGGATGGCGAGGACTGGCGCGGCCGTGCGCAGGCGGAACGGCGCGCCGCGCTGGAGCGCCTGGCGGGCGGGGTCCAGGACCCGGCCCTGGTCCTGTCGCCGCTGTTGCAAGGCCAGGATTGGAAGGACCTGGCGCGCCAACGGGAAGCCTCGCGGGCGCTGGGCGTGGAGGGCATGATGCTGAAGGCCGTCGATGCGGCCTACGGTGTCGGGCGCACCAAGGAGAGCGGTGTCTGGTGGAAATGGAAAGTCGATCCGTTTTCCGTCGACGCGGTATTGATCTACGCCCAACGCGGCCATGGACGCCGCGCCAGCCTCTACACCGACTACACCTTCGCGGTCTGGGACGCGCCGCCGGGCACGCCCGATCGCCGGCTGGTGCCGTTCGCCAAGGCCTATTCCGGGCTGACCGACCAGGAGATCCGGCAGGTCGACGCCATCGTGCGCAAAACCACCGTCGAAAAGTTCGGCCCCGTACGCAGCCTGGAGCCCACGCAGGTATTCGAGCTGGGATTCGAAGGGATCGCGCGCAGCACCCGCCACAAAAGCGGCATCGCCGTGCGGTTCCCCCGGATGCTGCGCTGGCGCCAGGACAAGGCGCCGGAAGATGCCGATACGCTGGAGACGCTGGCCGCACTGCTGCCGGATGAAGCCGGGCGGAGCGGTACAAGCGGCCGGGGGTAGGCGGGATCAAGCAGCCGAGGGTAGGCGGGATCGCGAGGATCCGATCGGGTGGCGCATCCGGTGCCTGTCCAGGGACCGCGGCAGTTCGCATCAGCCAGGAATACCCGCGGAATGTCTGCGCCGGCCGCGCCCGTTCGCCGGTTCTCCCTATCTGATTTGCACATCGCAAATGCGATGAAGCTTCCAGCCATTCGCGCTGATATGTAGGTCTATTCCGATGTTGTGCGTTCCGACGGAACACGATTGAACGCGGGATCTCGTACCCAACACGTCCCGGCACATCGGGGTATTACGATCCCGTGAATGATGTGCAGGTAGTGAAAAGCACGGCCACCGGTAAAGCTGTTACCGTCATACCAGGAGCCCCAGGGAAATGAAGACAGCGGCAGAGCGTTTGAACACAAATGTAAAGCGAATATTGCTACATGAATGGGACCCCATAGGGGTGAGTGACATTCCCAAAGCGGCGGATGAGTATGACGCCTATGCTTTACATGTTTCAGCAATGCTCGGCCGAGGATGCTCCCACGACGAGCTTTATCAGTACCTCATTTGGGTGGAGGGGGAGTACATGGGCTTGCAGCCGAATGAACCGCCCCGGGTGTCGCGGAGACTCTAACTCTTGGAGAATACGAGCCATTGATCTGCCCGGTTTCTTCAGACCACTGAATACTTGGAAAACGGCTTCGATTAAGCTGCGATCAGGCGGGGATTCAGCGGGCGGTGACGGAGCGGCCGGGGACCGAGCGGACGAGGGCTGCGGGCGGGATAACGTCGGCAACCGCGGAACCGGCAAGGCGATTGGCCTACCAAAGCGCTTCTTCGCCATTGCTGGCGAGACGAATCCAATACAGGTTCCAGGGATGCAGCTCACCTCCGCCTCAAGCCATGCACGATTCGCGCGCCCCGTTTCGGATGGCCCGCCAAACGACACTGACGGCGCGCATCGCGACGCCGTCCACGGACCACAGCGCGATGCCGCCGACGTGGCGCACCGTGATACCGGCCTTGCCCCGCAAACCGAATTCGCCGCCGGACTGGCCGCCGTCCCATCGACTGGCGGGCCCTTGCGTTCGGCCGAAAGCCTATTCGACGATACGGTGGACGAGGACAGCAGCCCTATGGATTGGGGCGTGCCGACGCCCCCGCCGGTGCGTATCGCCTGGATACGGGAAGAGGAGCGGCCCAGGACCACTATCACGGATGTGGACAAGCTCGTGCGATTCGAAGGCCCGTATGCCGAGGTACTGTGTATACGCATGGTGATGGGCATTTGGCAAACGACCGGCCCCTACGAGACGGCTCGACCGCATTACGAGCTATGGCAGGTGGACCCCAACGATCCCGATCGGGAAGAACATTTCTACGACGCGCTTTTCCAGCAGCTCCGCGCGGCCGGCACGTACATCGATCTGATCGACGACACCATGCTGGACTGGCGGGAAACCGGCAGGTTCGAACGCCAGGTCGGACATCGCATGATTCTGCACGGCGACCTCGGCCGGACGTGGTCGGAGGAGGACATGCGAAATGGCTTTCTGGCATGGAATATCCAAGGCCGCCCGCTGGAGCGCTGGAGCGGCTGGCATTTGGTGCACGAAGCCGATGCCGAGTCGCGGCGCCTCGCGACCAAGACGCGCTTACCCCTTCCGGTAAGCCTGGCCATCGTTATCGGGCAGTGGGATTCCTGGCATGCCGAAGACCGCTTTCGCCACCGCGTCGCAAGACAACAGCACCGCCGGGACGAGAACGACGAAGCGCGCGTCCTTCATAAGAAGCTCATATTGAAACAGCTACTGGACACCCAACTGGCGGTCGGGATGCGGTACACGCCGCGTGCGAGATAGCTCGATATGAAATATTTTGAAATACAATCTTTTTTTCAATAACAATGAGAGCAAGCGCGTGTACTACAGAACTACGTTGACTGCATTTACGATCGCCGTCCTGCTGGCAGGCTGCACGACCGGTAAAACAACGCGGGCCCCGGATGCGCCGGAGGTGAGCAGCCACCAGGGTCCCGTATGCTTCCTATCCTCGGCACTACCCGCTGACGTGAAGGCCAAAAAAATCGGCGATCTCGAAAGCAAGAAGGAGTCGTACGGTGGCATGGCGAAAGTGATTCAGGCGGCTGCGGACGAAGCGCGACGTTCGGGCGCTGACGTTGTGTCGAATTTCCAGACGGGCCATCGCGTGGGGTTCGGTGCATGGTCCATTCCGGTCGCCTCTGGTGAGAGCTACAAGCTGGACGACGGCGTCACCATCGACTGCGGAAAACTCGGCGGCACGTTGCGATAGGCGGCGCGCCGCCGCCGTCGAGGCCTATGCAGCCACGGCAATTCCTCGCGTTTTTGGCTTGCACTTAGGTGTGAATCCGGCTGCCCGTCATCAATTGTTCCACCGCCCCCCGCATCCACTTGTGCGAAGGCACATCATCCCACCGTGCATGCCACACCATGTTGTAGTGTGACTTCGCCAGCTTGAATCCCAACTCAAGCACATGCAGCGGGTGGAACTGGGCGATATACATCGCCAGTTTGCGCGGCATGGTGACGGCCAGGTCGGTCTGCAGCAGGATCAACGGCACATGGCTCATGCTGGACACGTATAAATCGAATTGCCGTTGAAACCCAGCCTTGTGCAGCCACGTGTCCACTTCGTTGTCCTTGCCGAACATATCGGTGGTGGTGACGAACCGCAGCTTGCAGAAGTTCGCCGGCGTCAGTTTCGTGCGTGCAGCCGGATGCCCGCGCCGCAGCAGGCACACGCGATCGTCATCGAATAAAGCCAGGGTGCGAAACCGCCCGCCGACGTCTTCGAAGCGGCCCAGCGCGATATCGATGGAGTGGTCCTCCAGCTGCTTTTCCGGCAGCGCCACCCCCTGCATATTGACGAAGCTGAAACGCACCATGGGCGCGTGGCTGTCGCAATAGCTGCGCAGCCCCGGCGCGAGCATCCATTCGATCGTATGGCGTGCCGCGATGCGGAACGTTCGTGCGGATTTCAGGGGGTCGAAGGCGTCGCCGTCTTCCAGGATGCCGCCGATCGTCGCCAGGGCTTCGCGGACGATGGGGCGGATATCCAGGGCGCGGGGGGTAGGGACCAACTGCCGGCGCACCAGGACGAATAGCGGATCCGCGAGCAGCCGCCGCAGCTCCGCCAGCTTGCGGCTGATGCCCGGTTGCGTGGTGTGCAGCCGCGCGGCGGTTTCGGTGGCGCTGCGCGTTTCCATCAATAACTCGAAGACGGTCAACAGGTTCAGGTTGACCTTGCGCAGCGTATCCAGTTCCACGGCGGTCCGATATCCATATCAAAAATGGCATTATAGATTTCGTATAAATAATTTGATGTTATGGGTGCGCGCGCTTAGGATCATCCTCCTCCCCGCGTTCAGGGGATGTGATGGAGAGAATTGATGAGCAGGCAGCCGATAACGCCATTCCCGCTGTACGAGATCGCCGGTGCGCCTCTGGAGCGCGGCAGGTCCTACGGGGAGCAGGCCAGGACGCGCATTGCCCGTTCGATCGAGCACTACAGCGAGCAGGCAGCCCGCCTGAAGCTGGAACGGGCCGAGATCGACAAGATCATCCACAGCTATATTCCCGCGGTGCGCAAGTTCGACGAGAACTACCTGACGGAGATGCAAGGCATCGCCGAAGGGGCGGGCGTGCGGTTCGAAGAGATTTTCCTGCTGAATGCCCGCACCGAAGTGATGAAGCTGGCTGCCAAGCCGGAGCTGCGTGCGCGGCTGCTGGGAGAGACCAATGACGGTTGCACTTCGGTCAAGGTGACGCGCGACGCGACCGCGGACGGGGAGCTGATCCACGCGCAGAACTGGGACTGGAAGGAAGAATGCTCGGAAACGGGCGTGGTGCTGCGCATCCTGCGCGAAGACGGGCCGGACATCCTGACCTTTACCGAAGCCGGCATGCTGGCCCGCTCCGGCTTCAATTCGGCGGGAATTTCGATCACCGGTAACAACCTGGAGTCGGACCGCGATTACCGGCAGATCGGCGTGCCGCTGCCCATGATCCGCCGCAAGGCGCTGGAAAGCCCGTATCTGGCCTGGGCGCTGCATGCGGTCTACGCCACGCCCAAGACCGGGTCGAACAACATGGCGGTGTGCCATCGCGAAGGTATCGCGATCAATTTCGAGTGCGCGCCGGACGAGACCTTCCAGGTATTGCCGCAGAACGGCCTGCTGGTGCACTCCAATCACTGGCTCAGCCCGGTGGCCTTGTCCAAGCTGAAGGACACCGGCATCGCGTTTTCGCCGTGCACGCTGTATCGCGAGCAGCGCGTGCGCGATCTGCTGGCGCCGGATGTCGGGCGTATTACGGTGGAATCGGTGAAGCAGGCGCTGTTGGATGATTTCCAATCGCCGTGGTCGGTGTGCCGGCCGCCGCGGGGCGATTTCGGGCGGGATACGCGCAGCGCGACGGTTTCCACGGTGGTAATGCAGCCGGCGCGGGGCGTTATGGAGGTGGCGAACCTGCCGGCGCTGGATCCGACATTTACAAGGTATGAGCTTGCACAGAGCAAGGATCGGCACGCGGCATGAACCGAGAACCGCCATACGGTACGAAACGAGTTTTTCAGAACATCACAGGGGAACGAGCCATGAACCAAGCATTTGAAATCGCCCAGCCGCGCCGCGGCATTGTCACGGGCAAGGTCGCCCGCATCGCGGCGGCCCTGGCGGTCGCGGCGGCAGGCGTCGCCATCGCCGTACCGGGGACCGCGTCCGCACAGGAAGGCGATAAGTATCCTTCGCACCCGATCCGCCTGATCGTCCCCTTCGCCGCGGGCGGCGGCACGGACATCCAGGCGCGTATCGTCGCGCAGGAAGTCGGCAAGGTACTGGGCCAGACGGTCGTGGTAGAGAACCGGCCCGGCGCGGGCGGCGGGATCGGCGCGGCCTTCGTGGGACAGGCCAAGCCGGACGGCTATACCTTGCTGGTGGGATCGACCGGCACGCACGGCGCGAACCAGTTCCTGTATTCCAAGCTGCCCTACGACCCTGTCAAGGACTTTACGCCGATCACGGTTCTGGCGACTTTCGACAATGTCGTGGTCGTGCCGGAGTCTTCCAAAATCCACACCTTGAAAGAGCTGGTGGATACGGCCAAGGCCAATCCGGGCAAGCTCAATTACGGCGTGACCACCGTGGGCAGCTCGGCTCACCTGGCCGTGGAGAAGTTCAATCGCGACGCCGGCATCAAGGCCAGCGGTGTGCCGTACAACGGCGCGGGCCAGGCCACGACGGACCTGCTGGCCGGCCGCCTGGACTATATGCTGGACCTGGTGGGCACGCAGATCGGCAACATCAAGGCGGGCAAGGTGCGGCCCATTGCCACGACGGCGCTCAAGCGCAATGCGGTGCTGCCCCAGGTGCCGACCATCGCGGAGTCGGGCTATCCTGGTTTCAGCGCGGTGGGCTGGGTAGGGCTGTTCGGGCCGGCGGGCATGCCGCAGTCGACGGTGGATACGCTGTACAAGGCTATCGAGAAGGTCTACGCATCGCCGGATTTCCAGGCCACCATGCGCGCCCGTTCTTTCGATATCGCCCACATGCCGCCCGCGGAGTTCTCCAGGTTCCTGGATGGCGAACGCCAGAAGTGGGGCACGGTGGTGCGCGAATCGCACATCAAGCTGGATTGATTGCCATGGACCGGGCCGGCGATCGCCACGGCAATGGCCGGTCCGGATCACCGCTGCAATCGACAACCGATCATCGAGGATCAAGGATGAGGCAAACGACATTTCCGGAAGCGATGCGCTGCGTCGTGCTGATCGGCATCGACTTCGACGGCCCCAGCCACGAAGTTGGGCGCGGCATCGCCCCGCTGGGCAAGCACTCCTGGGGCAATTACTCCGCCCGCTGCGGCGTGCCGCGGCATATGGAGATGCTGGACCGCCATAACATCAAGGGCACGTTCTTCGTCCCGGGCTATGACGCCGAGCGTCATCCCACGACGATCGAGGATATCGATCGCAACGGCTTCGAGGTCGCCGCGCACGGCTACCTGCACGAGGCCTGGGAGCTGAAGACCGAGGAAGAAGAAGCCCTGTTGCGCAAGACGGACGGCATCCTGCGCGACATCATCAAGAAACCCGTTCTTGGCTGGCGTTCGCCTTCGGGACGCAAGAGCGACAAAACGATGAAGGTGCTGAAGTCGCTGGGCTACATCTACGACTCCAGCGACAAGGACTACGACCGGCCCTACCGCCTGCGTTTCGGCAAGGGCCAGGATGACGTCATCGTGGAGTTGCCCAACAACACCTACAGCCTGGACGACTTCCCGTTCTACAAATTCAGCTACACGCCGCCGTCGGAAGTGCTGGCGCAATGGAAGTCGGAATTCGACGCCATCTACCGCAATGACCGGTTCTTCGTCATGTCGCTGCATCCGCGCGCGGGCTGGGGCTCCGGTACGCCGTCGCGCACCAGGGCCCTGTCCGACCTGATCGCCTACATGAAGACGCACGATGGCGTGCAGTTCATGGAGTCGCGGACGTTCGCGCAATGGTGCCTGGACAACAGCAACAATCTCGAAGAGGTGTCGTTCGCATGAGCACGTATACCTGGCCCCATGGCGCCCGCGCGGTCGTCCTGCTGACCGTGAATTTCGACGCGGAATCCTTCGATCTGAAGGAAGTCCCCACCGAACGCATGTTCGGCCGCTATTCCTATGGCCGTTATGCCGTGCGTGCCGGCTTTCCGCGCATGGTCGAGCTGTTCGCCAAACACGGCGTGCCGGCGACTTTCTTCGTTCCCGGCATGGACGCGCGCCGGCATCCGGCGCTGATCCGCGAACTGGTGGCCCATGGGCACGAGATCGCGGCGCGCGGCGTGGACCTGGAGAACTTCGCCACCCTGGGCGATAAGGAAACGCAGGTACTGAAGGCGTCGCGCGATATCCTGGCGGACATCGCCGGTGTGGCGCCGCAGGGCTTCCGCGCGCCGGGCGGAGAGCTGTCGTCCAGGACGCTGGATCACCTGGCCGACCTGGGGTTCATCTACGACGCCAGCTTCCAGGATGCCGATTATCCGTATGTGTTCGGCCTGGCGGGCGACAAGAAAGTGGCCGAGCTGCCTTCGACATTCGCGCTGGAGGACGCTCCGGTCTATTCCGCCCGCCACACGCACGCGCGCCTGCAGACGATCTGGCGCGACGAGATCGCGGCGATGCACGCGGAAGGCACGCTGATTCCCATCACCCTGAACCTGCGCGGCGATTTCGGTTCGACGCGGGCGGCCCGCATCGCGGTGCTGCATACCCTGTTGACGGAATTGAAGCAGCTGGGCGACGTGCGCTTCATGACCTGCCAGCAGTTGGCCGAGCATACGCTGTCGCTGAACCTGACGCCCGAGCCGGACCCGCACCGCGCGCACGCCGAGACCCTGGCGAACACGGTCTACCGCGGGGACCTGGCGATCCGCCCACTATAAGGCCGATGTTCTCCGCGCCGGGCACGCCCCTTGCTTGAGGGTAGCCCGAAGCCCGCCATACGTAGCGGGCAACCGAGAAAGGAGAGCGCCATGCGCGGCATTCTGCTATGGCTGTTGGGGATCCCCATCCCGGTCATCATCCTGCTGTGGTTGTTCCACGTCATCTAGGGGACTACCGCAACGTTATCCACGGATAACGCCGATACCAAGAAGAAGCGTATCCCGTTGGCTCGGGCGAGCGAACCGGGTGACAGCTTTGACTCCTACGCGAAGGTATGGCCGCCCGATCCAGGGCGGCCATTTTTTCACGCGGTTGTGATCTGGATCATCGTCGTTGCCTGGCGGAGGGCGCTCCGGCGCGTCTACGCGATTTCCGGGTAATGGCCGGCTTCGCCGTCATCCAGCAGGACGTCATAGCCGCGCGGGTCCACGGGCAGGAAGCGGGCAACGTGCGCGTCATGCAGCAGCCGTGCGCCCGACGTATCCTGGTGCATCGCGAGCAGGGCGCCCGACAGCCCCGCGGACACGTCGGCATCGACGTGGGGACCGCTGACCAGCAGCGGATTCGGCGTCCATGGCGTGCAGGCGACCGTGCATAGTCCCTGCAGGACGGAGGGATCGTGGGCGCGCAGCAGATCCAGGTACCAGCCGTCCACCGCGGTGATATCGATGTCGTTCTCCCGCAATGCCTGCAACAGGCCGCGCGGGTTGCCGTAGGGGCCCTTGCTTTCCCGGAAGAGCGATCCGCCGCGTTCGCGCGCCAGCAATGCCAGCATCCGGCGGGGGGCATTCCATCCCGATTGCGAGTCGCGCACCATCCAGCCGTAGCGGCTGCCCAAAGCGTCCTCCAGGCGCGTCCATCCCGCATCGCCGCGCACCAGGAACTCGCTGCGATAGCGGGCCTGGCCGCCGTAGGCGGGCCAGTCGGGCGCCACCGCGGCAACGGGGGTGTAGGCTTGCCCGGCCCGTCGCGCCTGCGCGTAAGGCCAGCCGCACATAAAGGCGCCGCATAGCCCGGGCCGCGTCCACAGCTCGCCGATCGGCGTGGGCCAGCCATGCTCGACGAACGCGATCTGCAGGCCGGCGCGCCGGTGCGCCTCGCGCAGCAGCGCGTGCCAGGCGGCGCGTGCCGCCGGCGCGACGTCATACATCCGGGTAGAGGCGATCAGCGGCGCGGCCGGCATGGC